>CAJOPH010000030.1 GCA_905236805.1 uncultured Eubacterium sp.
AGGAAACACCACCGCCGTAGGGGATGAAGGCGGCTTTGCCCCAAACCTTGACTCTGACGAGGATGCAATAGAGCATATCCTTCAGGCCATAAGGGACGCAGGCTACGAGCCGGGCAAGGATTTCGTATTGGCCATGGACGCAGCCTCCTCCGAATGGAAGAGCGAAAAAGGAAAGGGCTTCTACCACCAGCCAAAGTCAGGAAAAGACTTTACCTCAGATGAGCTTATCGCCCATTGGGAGTCCCTCATCGACAAGTACCCCATTTACTCCATCGAGGACGGTCTTGATGAAGAGGACTGGGAAGGCTGGAAGAAGATGACGGAGAAATTGGGAGGCAAGGTTCAGCTCGTGGGCGATGACCTTTTCGTAACGAACACCAAGAGGCTTTCCAAGGGAATAGAACTTGGAGCGGGAAATTCCATCCTCATCAAGTTAAACCAGATAGGATCTGTATCAGAGACCTTAGATGCCATTGCCATGGCACACAAGGCAGGATATACGGCGGTAGTCTCCCACCGATCCGGTGAGACCGAAGATACCACCATAGCAGACCTTTCGGTGGCTATAAATGCGGGACAGATAAAGACGGGCGCCCCCTCGCGTTCAGAGCGCGTGGCGAAATACAATCAGCTTCTGCGCATAGAGGAAGAGCTGGGAGATAGCGCTGTTTACGCAGGCTTTAGCGCATTTAGGTTTAAAAAATAATTGCATATGAAAAACCCGGGAGAAAATCCTCCCGGGTTTTTTTTGCACACAGGGTGCGTAAGTCATCCTACCTTTACAATCTTTAGGACTTCTTCAACATTGGATACAGGCAGTATCTTTAATGTACTTTTAATTTCTTGTGCTACATCATCCAAGTCCCTTATGTTGTCCTTTGGGATAAGAACCTTCTTTATTCCCGCCCTCTGGGCAGCCATAAGCTTCTCCGGAAGCCCTCCTATGGGAAGGACCACTCCCCTTAAAGAAACCTCCCCCGTCATGGCATACTCGGGAGAAACAGGCTTTTTGGATATCAGGGAGATAATTGCGGTAGTGATCGTTATACCGGCCGATGGTCCATCCTTTGGCACCGCCCCCTCAGGCACGTGGACATGAAGGTCATTCTTTGAGAAGAACTCTTCCTTGTCGGGGAACCTTAGCTTGGCAAGGCTATAGGCTATCCTCACGGACTCCTTCATCACATCGCCTAATTTCCCCGTAATCAGTATCTTTCCTTCTCCCGGGGTAAATACCGCCTCTATAAACAATATGTCTCCGCCTGCCGCTGTCCAGGCAAGGCCGGTGACCACCCCGGGCTGCTTTTTGGCAAGGATCTCATCATGCCTGTAGGGCTGCATGTCCAGGTATTCACGAAGCTTTTTGGGGCTTACCGAGATGGTCTTTTGTTCTTTGCTGACCAGTTTCACGGCGGCTACCCTGCATATGGTATCGAGGCGCTTCTTGAGGCCCCTTACCCCTGACTCTGCCGTATAGTCCGCAATTATCGCCTTCACGGTCTCATCGGATATCTTAAGCTTGCTCTTTTTTATTCCCATGGAATCCATGGCCTTCGGTATCAGATGTCTTTTTGCTATCTGAAATTTTTCGGTAGCAGTATACCCTTGGAAGTCTATTACCTCCATCCTGTTCAATAAAGGCTCGGGGATGGTGTCCGTGGTGTTTGCGGTGCACACGAAAAGCACCTTTGACAGATCGTAAGGTACGTTCATGTAATGGTCGGTAAATGAAAAATTCTGCTCGGGATCCAAGACCTCCAAAAGCGCGCTGGAGGGATCTCCGCTATAGTCTTTTGAGAGCTTGTCCACCTCGTCCAACACCATTACGGGGTTCATTGCGCCGCTCTTTCTGATTCCGTCCATGATGCGGCCAGGCATGGCGCCTATATAGGTACGTCTGTGCCCCCTTATCTCCGCCTCATCCCTCACTCCGCCAAGGCTGACCCTGACATACTTTCTCCCCAGGGCCTTGGCGATGGACTGGCCTATGCTGGTCTTTCCCGTACCGGGCGCGCCCACGAAAAGTATGATGGATCCGGACTCTGACTTCTTTAATGCCATAACGGCCATCTGCTGCAAAATCCTTCGCTTCACCTTGTCTAACCCGTAATGGTCTTCGTCCAGTATTTCCTTGGCCCTGGCAATGTCTACATCATCCACTTCATCGGTCACCCACTTAAGACCTGTCACAAAGTCCAGATAATCATAGAGCATCCCGTATTCAGAGCTGTTATGTCCTTCCTGCTTCATGCGGTTAAGGACTTTTTTTGCCTCGGATCTTGCGGTATCGTTCATCCCGCTGTCTTCTATGGCTATCTCAAAACGCCTTGCGTCGGTAACATTGTCGGGATTCATCTCATCAAGCTCCCGCTGAAGGAACTCTATCTGCTTCCTTATGGCATCCTCCCGGTAGAGCTTTTCATTGCTCTCGGCGGAATAGCTCTCAGCCTCAGTGCCTATCCTGGCAAAAGCCAGAAATTCATACATGGCCTTCTCCATGAGCTCATACCGCTCCTTAACGCTGTCGGCCTCAAGCATGGCATAGCGTTCATAGGGCTCTAAATCGGTCCTTGAAGATATGGAGGATACCATCTCCTCCATGGAACTCCACTGGACAACAAAGTTCATGGCGGCAAACCCCCACTGGGTCTGGCCTATGTAATGCATAAAAGAGGCCTTTATCTCATTAAGGACTTCCTTTTTTTGGGTCTCGTCAAAATCTTCGATGTCCTTTCTTTCTGAAAAATCACAGGAAAAAACAATGGAAACATTGTTTCCATCTCTGCCTTTTGCGGTAGATTTCTTTTTGGAATTATTATTATCTTTTTCGGAAAGGGTGATGTTTAATACATTTACCCTGGTCTTTGCCTTTACGGATACCGTTCCGTCTTTGTCAAATCCATCTATAGTGGCATATACCCCGATCGGATAGAAGTCGTCTTCGGTAAGGTCAGGGAGGTCTTTTTCTTCCTTCATTACCATGAATACGATATCCTCGTCCTTCTTTAGGCTATCTCCCGCCAGTTCCTTGAAATAATCTTCCTGGAAGTAATAGGTTACCTCAGGGAGAATGATTATATTGTAAACAGGTATCGCCTTCATTTTTGTGAAATTCCTCCGTAAATCATGTATATGGTCTGCCCGTCAAAAGTCCCATGTATTTAAAGATATCCCAGCACAGACTCTCCTATGCAATCCTCCATAGGAGATGTACCAAAATTTTCCGCAATGGATGCCCCTATCACTGCAAAAGTATCGGCCTCCCGCAGATTCCTGCCACCATCCATGGACGGTGAATATGCTATAAACGGCACCTTTTCCCTGGTATGGTCCGTGCCTTTGTAGGTGGGGTCGTTCCCATGGTCGGCCGTTAGGATCAAAAGGTCATCGTCCCTTAACAATGGAAGCATCTGCCCCAATTTAACATCGAACCTTTCTATCTCATCCCCATATCCCAAAGGATCCCTCCTATGCCCCCAGAGGGCATCAAAATCCACAAGATTTACAAAACACAAACCCGTAAAATCACGTTTTAATATTTCTATGGCCTGCTCCATTCCATGGACGGAGGATTTGGACTTGTTGGACTCCGTAAGCCCCTGACCATTAAAGATATCAAAAATCTTCCCGACCGAAATCACATCGAAGCCGTCTTTTTTGAGGGCATCAAGGACGGTCTCATGTGGAGGTGATAATGCATAGTCATGCCTGTTTGCGGTTCTTTTGAACTCTCCCTTCTTCCTTCCGGTATAAGGCCTTGCAATGACCCTTCCCACCTTCCAGTCATCCCTCATGGTAAGCTCCCTTGCTATCTTACAGTAGCCATAGAGCCTGTCAAGACCCATGGTTTCCTCATTCCCGCATATCTGAAGAACAGAATCCGCAGAGGTATAGACTATGAGGTCTCCATTTTCTATTTCCCGCTCGCCCAGTTCATCCAGTATGACGGTGCCCGAGGCCGCCTTGTTTCCTATGATGTGCCTGCCCGTACGCTTTTCCAATTCCTTTATGAGTTCGTCAGGGAATCCCGTGTCGGTAAAAGTAATGAAGGGCTTTGTCGTTAATACCCCCATCATCTCCCAGTGCCCGGTCATGGTGTCTTTCCCGTTACTTCTTTCATTAAGAACCATTACCCGGCCTATCGCATCAGGATTTTTTCCATATTGCCTGATATGGGCAATATTAGACATCCCCAACCGATAAAGGTTTGGAATATCAAAGCCTTCCCTGGCTTCACTGATATGCCCCAGGGTATCTACCCCTACATCCCCAAAGGATTTCGAATCGGCCATCTGCCCTATCCCCAAGGAATCGATCACTATGAGCATGATGCGTTTATATTTCATAACAGTAACCTGTTCCTTACATGAGCAGCTCTTTTATGTTTGACACAGAATCCTTGTAATTTTTTAAAAGTTCAGGTCCATGCTTTTTTACAAAAGCCATCTCATGGTTCTTCGTAGCCATCTCAATCTCCCTGGCCTCATCCGAAAGCTTCATCAGACCTATGGTCTTGGACGAACTTTTGAGGGCATGGACAGCCGTCTCATAGTCCGTAAAGTTTTCGTTTTCAAAGGTCTCTTCCATATCCTTGATTTTTTTCTCAGAATCCTGAAGGAAAGTCGTGATAGCTTCCAGGTAAAGCTCCGCATCGCCACCACAAAAGCTCATACCTACCTCAGTGTCCAAGCCTATGATACTAAGATCTCCTAAACCGCCCATGCCATAATCCTCCTACCATTATGATCAAATGTATGTAGCCCGGTCATCTCATTGTAACATTTTTGGGGCTATTTGTCAAAACTGATGTGTGACCGAAAATGCGTCCCTGTTCGCCTTGTGGATATTGCCCACATTACGGCAGTCTCCCACCATGTAGAAATCATCTGCCGCATCGTAGAACGAAATAGCCTCATCCTGAAGACTGTACATGCCCCCCAAAGCCACTACATCATCACACTCAATGCTCTTTATATTCCCTTCCAAATCGCGGTATTCTACCACCCCATCCCTAATCCCGGTAGCAGATGCGCCGGTAATAAAGTCAAAGCTATCAAGCCCGTAATAATACTCCTGCATCATCTCCCTGTAGTGAATGGGCGTAGCATCCAATGCCAGGTCATTTTGCCTGGTAAGGACCGTCACGATATGTCCCGCCTCAGCCAGATACATGGCAATTTCGGTTCCTGTCTCAGACCCACCTATGACCACGCACCTTTTGCCAAGTTCGCTTTCATGCCCCAGTACCGAAAAAGAGTCATAAGCTTTGTCTGCTCCCTCTATGGGCGGCTTCTTGGGAAGGGCTCCCAGCGCGGCTATGACGGTATCAAAGCCCTGATTTTTTATTTCATCGGGAGAAACTTTTTTGTTAAGTATTACTTTAATATTTCTCTTTTCGACCTGTCTTATCAAGTATTCCCTGTAATTTACTATCGGCCACTTAAACTTCATGTCATCCATGAGGTTTATCTGTCCGCCAAGCCTTTCTTCTTTTTCAAAGATAGTCACCTGATGGCCCCTGTCAGAAGCATAGATGGCAGAGCGCATCCCGGAAGGACCTCCCCCTATCACGGCAACCTTCCTTTGCGATGAGGATGGGGAAATCATTTTATCTATTTTGTGCCTTAATCCCATTTCGGGATTCACGGTGCATATAGACAGCCACTCTCCCTCCATGCTGGGCACATGACATTTGTTGCAGCGCACGCATGGCAGGACATCTTCACCCCTTCCTTCTTTGGCTTTTTTGTAATATTCGGGGTCTACGAAAAAGAGCCTTCCTCCGCCTATAAGGTCAGCCTTCCCGGAGGAGATGGCTTCTTCCATGTCATCAAGATTCTGGAAGCCCCCCAATGGCTCCATGAGTATACTGGTTCCCGAGGCCTTTAGCTTTGCCGATGCTTCAAGGGTATCATAGTGATGCATGACTGAATTGTACCCCGTAGGGTGATTTTTGTTTCCGGTCTGGGCCCTTAGCTGGAATATATCCACACAGTCCTCTGCGAGCTTTGCCAGCTTTATGCTGTCTTCTATCGTGATGCCGCCGGTCTCCTCGGGAGTATACTGAACCTCTATCAAAAAATCCTTTCCGCACAGTTGCTTTATCCTGGTGCAAAGCTCTATCATGAACCTGGCCCTGTTTTCCAAAGATCCACCATATTCATCCGTACGCCTGTTCGTTATGGGGGAAAGGAACCTTCCAAAAAGAGTGGCCCTGTATGCAAAATGAAGGGTCACCATGTCAAATCCGAATTTCTTGTAAAGCTTTGCCCTTTGGGCCTGCTCTTCTATGATCTGCCTTATCATTGAAGGCGGCATCTGCTTTGCCCCCGCACCATTCCTGGTCATAATGGCGGCATTAAAATCCACAAGCTCATCCTTGGATTTTTTGCTGTTTAGCTTTGACATGTCTATGGGTTCTTCATCATTTACGTCATACAAAGGGTCAGGTCCCGAAAACGGCATAAGGGCCAGTGAAATAAATGACCCGTAATAATGCACCTGGTCAACCAACTGGCACATATAATTCTCCACGGAAGGGTCGTCTAAGTCATACATGGGAAACCTTCTTCCGTCTTCGTTGAAAGACTTTCTTTGATCCTTCTTGGTCCAGTCGGCAAAGGTAACTACGGCCGCCCCGTTTTTGGCGCACTCTACCATATGGTTTATCACCTGGTCGCCCGGATAGCTCTCAGGCCCCTGCAGGAAGTGGGGCAATGCATTGGAAGATATCATCCTGCTCTTAAAAACCTTCCCCCCTACCTTAAGGGGAGATAAAACATTCTTGTACTTTTTCATTACAGCCTCCTAATAAAAAGAATCTTAAAAACCCAAATCCTCATTCACCATTATCACATGAATCCTGTCAGCATCCCTGGAATACCGGGTAATGAGGAACTGACAGCAGATGGTATCCGGTGATTTGCAGTTTAAGCATGATCCTTTCTCCCTGCAGGGAGGATTTATGTCAAACCTAAGCACATTCATGGGGGCAGCTACGTTCCTTGCCCTCTTCATGGCAGAGTCCACGTCCGGACAGACCTTGTTCATCCCTATCACAAAAAGCACCTTCCTTGGGCCATAGCTTATGGCGGATACCCTGTTCGCATTTCCGTCTATGTTTATGATGACCCCGTCTTTGGTAATGGAATTAGCGCTCGAGAGGAAAAAATCCGCATCATAGGCCTTTAGTGAAGCCTGCCTCTTGTCCTTGGCTTCATCCCTGTCTATGTAATTAAAATCTCCTTCTTCTATGGCATCGATAAGACCTATGTCCCTTACAGACATGGCCCCTCCCATGGCAATGGTGCTTTTTGGAGGGATTATTTCAAGGGCTGTCTTTAGGGCCTTTGCCTTGTTTTCCGCATAGTAGCCGTTCATGTTTCTGGACTTAAGTCCCCTTATTACCTCCCCTGCCAAAGTCTCATTCCTTTTTTTTATGTATTCCGGATAAGAATACCTAAGTTCATGGTTTGACATTTATGGAATTACCTCCTTCTTTGATGTATGTTTTTAATCCCTCGTATATGCTATCTTCATCCGGGGGGCAGCCCGGAATATGGAACCTGAATTCACGGGTGCAATCTCCTACGCCAAGCTCCCCCTTTTTCCCGGAAAAACCCTGTCCTATGGAAATCTTTTGCCCCAGCTTGTCCAATAGCCCTTCCTCCTTAAGCCTCCACAAGGCTCCCACCAAAAGACCATAACACGCAGAACATGAATCAACCTGTTGGGCGGCATAGGATACATCAAGGATCCTTCTTTTTTTTGCATCCAAATGCCCATCCCGGATGTCACCTTGTCCGCCCACGGTTATGATATCGGCTGCTTTAAGGTCACACGAACCTATTCCCAGCTCTGCCGCCTTCTTTACATAGGGGACATCTCTCAATTCATATCCCAATATTTTTATGGCCAGGGCATCCACAAGGACAGGGTCTTTGGCCGCCATGATAACGTCCGTTTGTACCGGGTTTCCCCCTTCTTCAAAATCATGGTCACCGCAGATATGGTCCACCACTATGAAGTCCTGCCTGATTTTTGTATTAAGATGGGCTATAGGCCCATGAAGCCCCATTCTGTGGAATCTTGATTTTTCGGAATCCGGGATAAGACCCTTCATGTTCTTTAAGGCGCAGGTCATCTTCGTCTGGCAGTGTCCTTTAAGGACGGGAACATTTATCAAAAAATCATCCCCCGAAATATCATTAATGATATTTAGCTCCATTCCATGGCAGTTTGAAGAATGAAAGCTGCTTTTTTTTGTGTCTATCAATTTCACCTTGTATTTTTTTGATATGTCATTATATCCGCAGTATTCAAAAGCTTCTTCCGTCCTGTCCCCCACCCATGAGCCTTCGGCTATGCATATGTTTTCATAACCGTTTTCGAACAGATATTCGATTATTCCTGATACGATTTCGGGATGGGTGGTTGCCCCGAAGCTTGCGGGGGAAGGTGTTACAAGGTTTGGTTTTATTATTATCCTTCTTCCATGTTCACCTATGTCACTAAAGAGGCATGCTTCTCTGAGGAGTTCTACCGTCATCTGCCTGTAATTTGTCCCATGGATCTTTAGTATCTCATTTTTTTTCATAATCTGCCCCTAAAGGTAGCTGCAAAAGAAAACGTTATTTCCCTTACAGTTCCTTATATACATCACGTAAAGAAATATCGTTTTCTTTGGCAAGTAATCTTGCGCTCTCATATTCGGGATAGGTTTTTTCCATATCCTTATACCTCACTTTTTTTACCTTCAAACGACCATATTTTGTATCCGCCATGTCTTCTTTTCTTTCTAATACGGTCCTTTCCATTTTCATTTTTCTTAAGCCTATGGTAGTGGTTGCGGAAAATATTATGCTTTCCATTTTATCAAGATGTTCGTCATCCGTAATCACGGTAAGAAGGTAGGACGGCCTGTTTTTTTTCATAAATACCGGAGTGTAAAAAACATCCCTTCCCCCCTCTTCCATGAGCCTCTCCATGGCATATCCAAGCTCCTCGCCCGTGGAGTCATCGATATTACACTCTATCTTCCATATGAAATCTTCGCAAACATCCTCATCGCTTATTATCATGGCCCTTACCATGCTGGGAATTTCATGTTTCCTTTTTCCCGCTCCAAGGCCTATCCTTTCTACCGAAAAAGTTTCGGGGAGTTTTTTTTCTGTCATTATGGCAGCCGCAAAAGCCGCACCCGTGGGGGTTATGAGCTCTCCTTTCCTGTTCGTAACAGACAATGGCAGATGGTAGGATGATGCAATATTGGATACGGCAGGCACGGGGATAGGTAAAATGCCATGCTGGGCACGCACCGTCCCTGTTCCTTCACATATCCTAGGGATTATGACATCAGTAATCTCAAGACTTTCAAAGCATACACTTGCCGCAATGATGTCCACTATGGAATCAATGGCCCCCACCTCATGGAAATGAACCTCATCAATATCCTTCCCATGGGCCATGGCCTCTGCTTCTGCAAGAATCCTAAAAGTCTTTAAGGAAAGCCTTCTTGCGCCTTCAGGCATTTCCAGGGAATTTATGATTTTTTCCACATCGGAAAGGTTCCTGTGTGAATGATCGTGGTCATGGACATGTTCATGATGATGGGTATCAGTGTGGTCATGGACATGGTGATGGTGATGGGTATCCCCATCATGCAGATCTCCACCTTCAAGGTGACCATATAGATATTCCATATCATGGTCATGGTTTTCATGGTCTTTATCCAAGATCACATTAAAATCCTTGCAAATGATACCGTTTTTTTCCACATCCGATATCTCTACGGAAAAAGATTCATCCCCTATCCGGTCAAGCACCTTCATCAGATTATCTTCATCTGCCCCCAGATCAAGGAGGGCGGCTACTATCATATCCCCACTTATCCCAAAGGGTAAGTCTAGGTATATCTTTCTCATCACATCCTCCGTGTTTATCATATTTCGATAAATTTTTACTTTATTGATACCTTACCCGATATCCCTGATTTTTTAATAAGCTTCCTGTATTTTTTAAGCTTTTTCCCGGGGCATTTTATAACGGCCTTTTTGGAAATCCCTTTGAAGGCATTTTTACCTATTGTCTTTATGAAAGTGGATTTTATTGTAATACCCGTAAGCTTTTTATTGCCCTTGAAGGCATTCTTTGAGATTCCCGCGACCTTGAAGGAAAAGCCTTTATATGATACCTTCCCGGGGATTTTTATTTTTTTAACGTTATTTTTTGATGCCCCCTTTACGGATACCAAAGAAGTTCCCCCTACCTTTGTCACTATGTATTTTAATCCGCCCTTGGTAAAGGTATAACCCTTACTTATCGTGCCTTTATCCGGTGTGTTTTCCCGGCCTTTTTCCACATCTATATTGACAAAGCGCATATCCCCCATGCTTGTGGCTACGGCTACCGCCTTTCCTTCCCCGGTCCCATAGACGCACCCATAGTCATCAACCTTTGCTATTGTCTCATCCGAGCTGTAAAAACTAAGGTTTTGCCACATATAGATAGGATATGCCTCATCATCCTTGAAAAAATTTATATTTGCGTATCCGCCTTCTGCCACCTTGATATCGGGGAGCTTCTTACGGATTGAATCCGGGTTAAAGACATAGTATGTATCGGCAGATACTATATGGATCACGCAGCTATCCGTATACCCGCCCAATGAAGCCGTTACCGTTACATCCCCGGAATCTGCCAAGGGTGTGATTACGCCTCCTTCAACCTCAGCGATAGAAGGATCATCCACCGACCATTCAAGCGTCTCTCCTCCCAGGTAAAACGGCATAACGGATACGGGAATACTCACAGAGCTTGTCCACCCTTCACTGTCTACCCCTTCCGCAAGAAACTCATCTGCCGGAAAAGATATCCCGCTTATCAGGCTTTTTGCATCGCCCTCTATCCACTTTGCGTATACCGTTATGCTTTCATCCAGGTAATCCCCGATGTCATTAATAGACTCATCCGTGCCTTCCACGTACCATCCATCAAATACGTATCCTTCCTTTGAGGGGTTGTTGGGAATAAAGTCCCTGTCAAAATAGCCGCCATAGTATAGATTTAGGGTATAATATTTCTCCCCGTCCACCATGAAGGTGATGGTTGAAGCTCCATACAAACCTTGTGTATCGATATTTTCTATATTGTCGTCAAACCAAAGGATCCTTTCATTCACCCAATCCTTTAGCCGCTGAATCTCACTGATGAATGTAACCCCATCTTCGCCCAAATCCTGTGCGGATCCAATGTCATCCCATCCCCAATAGTCGTAATAATCCTCGGTATAAAGGGTATCTGCCAGCTGGTAATTTACCTTTTGGGAAAAATACAGCTGTTTCGCGTATTGGTCAATTATCCCTCCATCCTTTGCGGTATCAGACAAAAGCTCTTTTACTTCCTTCCACCTGGCTATGAATTTTGCCTTAAATGAAGGATCCTCAAACAGCCTTTCATACCAAAGCTGCGTATTGTGATAAAAGCCCTCCACATCGTTTCCATTAAACTCGGTAGCGCCCCATGCCACATAGTCAAAATCCCATAACGGTCCAAAGTAAAGCTTACCGTCACGCTTTTTGTAAAGATAGGTGCTGTTTGAGGCAAAGCCGTCCCCGTTCATCGAAAACTCCTGAACCATGTAATAATCTATGGCTGAATCAACGTCCAGATATTCGGTATAAGATACCCCCGATTCATCCTTGAAATCATCCCCAAAGATTGCGTCCTCCGTCTTTTGTACATAGTCGGAAATGTAATCATACTGAGCATTTACAGCCTCATCCTTTCCTTCATAGGAGCTGTCTGAAAAATCAGGATTTTCCAGCAAAAATCCCTGCCCCCTGGCTGTCTCTATCATCCTGTTTTGCCCACTTTCATACCCCATGGACAAAAGGTATCCTCCCGAAATGGCGGGAAGCTCGGTAGCATCTTTTTCATCCTCGAGGTCATCTATGTCTATGCGCCCGGATCCTACCCTTACATGCTCGCACAGATAATAGCTCCCCAGATACTCCCCGTTCATAACGACATCCACAAATACACACTGCGGGGTATATTCAAGACCCATTTTTTCTCCAAGGTAATATGTGTATTTGTTCCTTATCAGGGAATAGTCATAGTAATTTGCAAGAAGCACCCAGTGCTTGTTTTTACCCATGCCAAAAAAATCCTGCTTCTTGTCCAATTTTATCTTGTATGGTTTTTTTGTGGTCATCCAGGTGGAATTCCCCCTGCCCCTTATGTAATCAAGGTCATAGGTTCCACCCTCAAAAGCCTCGCTTGTATATTCGGATACATACCCATCGGGCACCTTTATGGTCATGGTTCCGTAACACTCTGTCTTGTGCTCTTCGTCATTATTCATCTCGGCAATGGTTCCAAGCTCCTCGTCTATATCCAGGGAAAGTAGGGGAGTCGAGCTTTCGGAAAAAAGAAGGTAACGAAGGAGAATGGTTGTCCGGGATGTTTCATCCGTGCCTTCATCATATTTTACACTAAAGCTTATGTCATGCTTTCCCGTAAGCTTCAATTCGGAAATATCCGCACTCATGGCCTTTTCCAATGTCCAGCTGTCCTTTCCCTTCGTCCTGGTCATGGATACCGAAGAAAAAGCCTCCTCTTCACCATCCTTGTAAAAATTTACAGAGGCTTTTTTATTCCTTTGGATCAAAGAGTCAAAGATGATTCTTCCTGCCTCGTAGGAGGAAAAGTCGACTCCTGATTTCAAGGAAAACCTAAGTGCCTCAATATCTTCTACCGTGCCTTCTATTTTTATACCCTTATCTGCCTCATCCTTGTTGAAAGATAATTTGTCGGACATGCCCTCTATCTGAAGCTCTCCTGCGTCCTGAAGCGAAAGAAAGTCCTTTTTGTCAAAGGCATCTGCCTCATCTTCCATGGAGGTGTCTATACGGGCCGCAAATACATCCTTTGTCCCACAGAGTACCCCTCCTACCAGTACCGCTCCCATCAGCATTGCGAAAATACTTTTTTTTAGTAAATTGCCTGTTTTCATATGTTTGCCTCCTATTGTTTTTATGGTCTGTTTTTATAGTCCATACATGGTATTTTCACCATGAGAAATATATTTTTCCACTTCCTTTTTCAGACTAATGTTTTCTTCCTTTTCAAGATATGGATCTTCTTTTAACAGCTCTTTTGCTTCCCCTGATGCCTCATTTAACAGCTTTGAATCTCTGTAGATATCTGCCACCTTAAATTCCATTCCCCCGCTTTGCCTTGTGCCAAAATAATCACCGGGTCCGCGGAGCTTTAGGTCTTTTTGCGCTATCTCATACCCATCGTTTGAATCTTTTAGGATGTTTAACCTTTCATAAGAGCCTTCATCCCCACTCCCATTCACAAATATACAATACGATTGAAAAGAGCTTCTCCCTACCCTTCCCCGCAGCTGATGAAGCTGTGAGAGTCCGAACCTTTCCGCATTTTCTATCAAGATGACTGTCGCGGTGGGGACATTTATCCCTACTTCTATGACCGTGGTGGAAACCAAAATATTTATCCTGTTTGATAAAAAATCATCCATTATTTTATTTTTTTCATCCCGGCCCATCTGTCCGTTCAAACAGCCCACGGTAATATCCTGTGGCAGTATTTGCGTAAGCATGTTGAAATAGCTTTGGGTATCTTCGGCCTCTACATATTCGCTCTTTGATACCAAAGGCGTAATGATGTATGACTGGTGTCCCAATCTTGCTTCCTTTACCATGAGCTTATAGGCCGAATTTCTGTATTCTTTGCCTACCACGGCATTTTTTATGGGAATCCTTTTCGTAGGGAGACCTTTGATGGATGATACCGAAAGATCTCCATAGAGGATCATTGACAGACTCCTTGGTATGGGGGTTGCGCTCATTACTACCACATGAGGATATTCTCCCTTTGATACAAGCCCCATCCTCTGAGAGACCCCAAACCTGTGCTGCTCATCGGTTATCACAAGCCCCAGCTTCCAAAAAGATACACCCTCCTGTATAAGGGCATGTGTACCCACCGCCAGTATCGGCCTATGGGAGTTGGCTTTTTTTTTGGCAAGTTCCTTTTCTTTTTTTGACAGCTTCCCGCTTAAAAAAACCACCTCATAATCCTTGTTGATATTTTTTATCAGTTCTTCCAGGTCCCTTGCATGCTGCCTGGCCAAGACCTCCGTGGGCGCCATTATAGCGGATGAATATCCGTTATCGGCAAATATCAGCATCGCCGTGAATGCCACTATGGTCTTTCCGGATCCCACATCTCCCTGCACCAAACGCTCCGATACAATATCCCCTCGCACATCCTTTATTATGTCTTCCAGAGCCGTTTTTTGTCCGGAGGTAAGTTCATAAGGCAGGGAGGATAAAACATCATACATTATAGAAATGTCTTTTATCTCGAAGGGATTTTTTTTATGGGAAATAAATCTTTTCTGATAATGTATCCCCGTCAAAAAATATAAAAGCTCTTCAAATGACAGCCTGTCCCTTGCCCGTTTTAATTCTTCCACTGTCTTTGGGAAATGCATGGAAAAAAGCGCCTCCCCATAGTCCATAAGACCGTATTTTTCCACTATTTTTTGCGGAAGGGGCTCTTTTGTAAGTTCATCATCTTCCAAAGAAGCCCTTACGTATTTTGCCACCTGGTTTCCCGAAAGCCCCTTTGTCAGACGGTATATGGGAAAACGGCTCTTCCTTCTTTGTTCATAGTCATCGGGGGAAAAAACCAGGGGCTGCTCCATTAAATATCTGCCTCCTTTATGTTCTATTTTTCCGTAAAAGACAAAGGACATATATGGCTTTAATACGCTTGCCATATAGGGCATGTTAAAAAAAGTAAGATTGATATCAGCTATATCATTTTTGGCTATGCACGATACCACGGGGACCTTTCCTTTTTTAATAAAAGGCCTTTGGGTTATCGTGCCGCAAAAGGCTATCATTTTTTCTTCTTCCAAATCCTTTATTTTTTCAACAACACAAGGGTATTTGATATAATCCCTGGGATAATATGTGACAAGGTCTTCTGCCGTTTCCACTCCGAGTTTTTCAAAGAGCATTTTGGTCTTTTTTCCTATCCCTTTTATTGTAATGATATCGTCTTGTTTTTTCAAACATTCCCCCCTTCCAGGCCCAAAATATCAAGAATCCTCCTTACGGCCATCCCGTCATTTGCAAAGACAAACTTTTCATGGAAGGCTTTGGTCTTTTTTTCATCCTCCATAGGGTCAAGTATTGCTTTTGCCAAACCATCCATATCCCCGGTAACCGTCCCGCAGCAATACTCTTCGAAGGGATAAAATAGCCCCCTTCCACCGCCATATTCGTCCAGATCGTATGCATGGAATATGATGGGTTTCTTAAAAAGATGATAGTCAAAAATAACGGAAGAATAATCCGTTACCAAAATATCTGCCACGGGAAGAAGATTATTTATGTCCGATATACCGCTAACATCCACCGCATTATCATAAAACCCTTCCGGCACCGCGATCTTTCCCAGAGAAATGTTCCTTACCATCGCGGGATGCCATTTCACCAAAATCCTGTACCCATCTCCTATAATATCCATTATTTTTTTTGGATCAAACTTTGAAAAATCGTACCTTGCATCCTCTACCTTTCCTCCCCTGTAGGTAGGGGCAAAAAGTATTATTTTTTTATCCTTTAGATCAGGATAGGTCTCATAAAATTCCCTGCGTTTTCTCTTTTTCCATTCCTCATCGAAAAAAACATCTGTCCTTGGAATCCCCGTGGCCTTTACCCTCTCGATGGGAATCCCAAATGAATCCGCATAATCCTTGCGGATATGTTCGGAGCTTACTATGGCCAATGTATATCTCTTGTAACCCGGATGTATGTGCTTTAGGTCTGCCCCTTCCCTGGACCTTCCAAACCTCTTGAAGGCACCGCTCCCATGCCACAGCTGCACGAGCTCTTGTCCCTTTTTTACGGGAAAAAATGACAAGACGTCCGCATAATCATCCAGAAATATAATGCGCGAGGTGGAAAGGGAAAAACACATGGAAAAAAATTCACCTATACTCCTTTTCTTCTCCCTCCCATCCTTAATGAATGTCTTTTTTATATACTTTTCCTTATCCAGGGCATCGTACATGGCCTTTAGGTTTCCGTTAAGTACTCCCTGGGCATCAGAAAAAAATGTAATCTTACCTTCCCTTATGGGAAAAGGATAAAATACTGAAAAAATTACCACCTGCCCAAGATAATAGAATATTTTTTTTACATACCTTGCTAACTTCATTTTATTTCGTGACAGCTCCGTAAAATATATTCTGCCATCCTGAGCGTACAGTTTCTTGGATCATCCACATATTTATCCGCAAAAGCCCTTACATCATCCATGCTGCATTTATCATTGTCAATATCTTTCCACACTTCCATGGGATTTTTTTTTCCTTCCCCCGGAAACTCCCTGTCTATGTCAACAAAAAAACCTCTTTGCGCATCATACTCATCCTTGTCAGGCACGAACCTGTATATTGGCTTATCCGCAATGGCGGCCTCCAATATAAACGCGGAATAATCCGTAACCACCACGTCTGATACCGAAAGACACTCCATGGACGAAAAGCCTTCCATGGAATATATACCCTCCCCCTTAACCTTATCCTTAACATTGGGGTGGGGCTTTATGATGAGGTTATATTTCGTGGAATCCAGCACTGCGGCAAATTCCTTAAGAATCTTCCCGTTGTCAGCGTTTGTCCTGAATGTAGGCGCGTAAAGAACTGTCTTTTTTTTATTATTTATTTCCGGGTACCTGTCATATATTTTTTCCCTTGTGAGAGAAACATATTTATTTTCCATTAGGAAATCAGTTCTCGGGAGAGGGATCGTTACAAATTTATCAATGTCTGTGTTAAAGGCCTTGGCCATGTTTTCCCTGCATGCTTCGGAGCTGGTAAAGATCACATCATAATTTTCATGCATATTCATGAGCCTTGCAAAGCTTTCATCGTAACCCTCGCCTTCCCCTATTGCCGCATAACCGAATTTCTTGAAAGATCCCATGGCGTGCCAGATCTGAAAGACCTTGAATCCTTTTTTGTGCCTGAGCATGGACGCCGGGATACAGTATCCGTCAAGTACCGCCGCCCCGGCCCTTGAAAAGCTTATCGTGAGGGGAAAGAAGGCATAGAGCATGTATCCTATCCCCACCCTTTTGGTGGTTTTTTCGTAACGGCACATGTACTTTATCTTGGTTTCGGGAGACAGTTCGTGAATCTTTCCCGCCAGCATCCTAAAATCCAATGAAGGCTCATCACCCTGCCTGGAAACAAATAAAATGGTGTCACCGGATGATGGGAAAAGCTTTAGAATGGAGTAAAACATCCTAAGGAACAGTTTTCCGGTGCTTATAATAAAATACATATATCCCCCAAATACAGTACAGCCTTCCTACGGCAGGCATAAAGTTCCTATATGAATTCCAAGGACTTAAAATTCCTTGAAACATGATATCCGTAATATTTTTTCATGATATCGGAAAACGCCCTGATACAGTCTTCTCCCAGAGAAAAAGAATACAGGTTGTTTAGGGGGGCTTTTTCCACAAACCTCATGGCATAAAGCGTCTTATCATCAAGGAAAATGTCATCTCCTTTTCCCTTGCAATTTTCACAAAACACCCTGCTTTTTTTTATGTTGAGGTACATTGTTTTTTCCGTTTTCGCACATCCGGCACAGGAAAAAACATCAGGCGCTTCGCCATTTATGCAAAGGGTCTTTAGCTCATATATGCACCTTACCAGAGGGAGGGGGATATTTTTCCTTTCCATTGCCTTTAAGGTAACGTACAGAAGGTTTAACGTATCCTTACCGTCAACCATCCCTCTTCCGTAGTAATCTGCCACCTCCAAAAAGTATGACCCGTAGCAGACCATGTCATAATCTTCCCTTATTGATGAGAAATAGTCCTTGATATTTGCCCTATAAAGGCTGTATGAACCTCCCCTTCCTTCTGCAACAAAAAACTCCCCCATGACGAAGGGGTCAGAGGCTGCCCCCAGGGTGCTCTTTGGGCTCTTTGCCCCCCGGACAAAGACAGAGACCTTTCCCAGCTCTTTGGTAAGGATTGAAATCCTCTTGTCAAACTCCCCCATAGGCATGGTATTTAACACCATGCCTGTCACCAAAATACCCTCATCTGCCATAATCTTGATCGATCAGTGTTTCCTATAATTCCTTCTTGTCATAACCAAAATTCTTAACCAGAAAATCACTGTCCCGCCAGTCTTTTTTTACCTTCACAAAGAGCTTAAGGTTTACCTTCATTCCTATCATATCTTCCATGTCTTCTCTGGCCAAAGTGCCTATTTTCTTAAGCATGGAGCCCCTCTTGCCTATGATGATGCCCTTGTGGGAGTCTTTTTCGCAGACTATCGTAGCCTCTATGTCCATGATGGGGCGGCTCTTTCTTTTTTTCATGGAATCTATGGCCACGGCTATTCCGTGGGGCACCTCCTCCTCGAGGACCCTAAGGGCCTTTTCGCGGATAAGCTCGGCGCATATGGCCCTCTCCGGCTGGTCGGTCACCATGTCCCCATCAAAAAGGAAAGGACCTTCGGGAAGATATTTAAATGCACTGTCCATGAGGTCATCGATATTTTTTTTCTTAAGGGCCGATATGGGGATTATCTCAGCAAAGTCCGCCTCATTCTTAAAGGCATCTATTATTGTTAATATTTTGTCATTGGGAATCTTGTCTATCTTGTTTATGAGCAAAAATACGGGAACATCGGCGTCAGAGACCACGTCTATTATATGCCTTTCCGTCTTCCCGATATATTCCGAAGGCTCAATGATGTAGAAAATAAGATCCACATCGTTCACCGTCCTTTGGGCAGAAGAGAGCATATATTCTCCCAGCTTGTTTTTGGGGCTTATTATCCCGGGGGTATCTACGAATACTATCTGACCCCTTTCTTCGGTATATATGCCCCTTATCCTGTTCCTGGTGGTCTGGGGTTTTTTTGATGTGATCGCAATCTTTTGTCCCGCTATTAAATTCATGAGAGTGGATTTTCCCACATTGGGACGGCCCACTATACTGACGAAACCCGATTTTTTAGTGATGTTTTCTTCCATATGGTCCTTCTACAATGACTCTACCGTATCAAAGAGCCCATTTTCCTTAACTATCTCGTTTTCATCTCCTATTATGCATCTGTTGCCATCTTCAAGGACAGACCTTACCACCCAGGAGAGACTTCTTATATCGTCCCTTGATGTGGATAAGACCTCATCCCTTATCTTTTGGATATGTTCATACGGGGTGCCCGTGATATAGGCCGAAAGTGACCTTCTCCCCTTGGCCTGGGGACTAAGGGGTGTATCCATGGAGCTTATCGTCCCTATGATGTACTTTGTCATATCCCTCTCGTCGGGATCAAATTCTTCCAAATATTCAGGGATGCCTTCGAATACATCCTCGGTCTTTCTGAGGTTTGGATCCCTATAGGATACAAAATATGTATCACCATTTTTGTCAAAGGAGTTCATGACACCGTATGCTCCCCCAAGAACCCTGACATTAAGCCACAGGTAGTCGTAGCTAAGAAGGATTTTCAAGACCTTCATATGTCCCGAATATGAAAAACCATGATCCTTGAAATTCCCTGCCCTGCAGACATAATTTACCTTGGATGCGCTCTTAAACCCTTCGTTTTTCCTTGAAAGCATCGGAACGGATGCCTTTCCTGTCAGTTCTTTTCCTTCAAACAGCCCGTTTACAAAGTTTTTTATCTCACCTTCAAGGATGTCTTTATCATATCCTTCTCCCGTTATATCCACAAGTACATTGTTTTTATTGAAAACCATCGGCAAAAGGCTCTTTAGTTCCTTTTTTATTTCCTCTTTTTTCTCATCGAAATGTTCCGCAAGGTCTTTTATTTTCTTGTAAAAGCCTATGCCCGACGTCTCATCGAGGTAAGCCGCCGTGGGTGAAAAATAAGACGATGCCCTGAGCGATGAGAGCATATGACCTGCGGAATTAGCCTGCATGTCCAGCTTGGATCGAAGCTCATCGAGTATTTCCTTAAGCCTCTTGTCGTCTTCTATCAGGGTTTTTGTAAGAACTTCCGAAAGAAGCAAAAAAGTCTTTGGTATATTCTCAAAAAGAGTCTTTATGGATACCCCAAACCTCACATATACCTCGTCATCCTTGTACTTGGTTCCAATCGTTATCTGGGATGAGAGCCCGCCTGAGTAAATGTCTATCTCATCGGCCAGGTCCTTGTAGTCATGATCTTTTGTGTCCATGAACGAAAGCACCTGGGTCAAAAGCGAAAGGTATGGCATCTTGACATAAGGAATCTGCGATGCGCCAAATACGGCACAAATATAGCATATCCCCTTGGAAGGTATGTCGTGGTACAAGACCTTTATCCCATCGTGTTCAACTTCCCTATTCTGGTATGGCATGGCTTTCTTTTTCATGTCGGATAGGGAAAGAAGGGGAATGGTCTTTAGCTCCTCCGGAGTAGAAGGCTCTTCTTGGTATTTTTTAAGATGCTTTGTGTCCCTTACTATTTTTGAAATCTCTTCCTTGGAAAGACTTTCCTTATATTTTTTCAGTTTTTCCTTAAGCTTTTTATCATTTTCCCCGGTAAGTCCCCTTTTTGGTCTTATGGTAACCACCGTCCGGTGGGGGTTTCCAAGAAGTTTTTCACTTATTAGATTTTCAAAATAATCCGTACCCACCTGTTTTTTCAAAAACTCGAAGATTTCGCTTTCCTTAAGGTGCATATAAGGGTCATTATCGTCATAGAGCCACGAATCCAATACCGCAAATCCGTTCATAAGGCCCACCGGATAGCGTCCCGTATCTGCCTCCCTGTAGGAAAACTCCATGGAATTTATTCCTGCAAGAAGCCTTTTTTTATTGATGCCCTCATCCACTATTTTTTTCAAGACATCCTCTATCGTTGCTAAAAATCTCTCAAGATCTTTTTCATCAGCATTCTTGGATATTATGGAAAAGGTCGGCTGCCTTAGTCCCGGATCAAACGTGCTTAAAATATCCCTTCCTATCCCCGCATCCAAAAGAGCCTGCTTCAAGGGGGCTCCCGGGGATGAAAGAAGCGCATAGTCTATCACTGAAAATGCCTGGTATATTTTTCTGTCCAAAGTGTCATCAAGGCAGTAATTTAGTGACAGATAGGTGTTTTCCTCGAGGGGCTCATCTTCCGTAACAGAATATTCCTTTACGATAAAGCGAGGCTTTGAGAATGGCTTCTGCAAGGCAATGGAAGTGTCAAAATCTATTTTGTCAAACCTTGAAAGATAGTGCTCATCCAGCCAGGAGAGCTTCTCTTCCATATCCATGTCCCCGTACAGGTAGATATAGCTGTTTGAAGGATGGTAGTACTTGCTGTGGAAATCGAGGAACCTTTCGTAGGAAAGCTCCGGAATGTTTTCAGGGTCACCCCCTGACTCGTATCTATATGGGGTGTCAGGGAACAGGGAATTTAATATCTCCCTTTCCAACACTCCCTCAGGGGATGAAAACGCCCCTTTCATCTCATTATACACCACTCCGTTTATGTTAAGGTCAGATTCCTCATCCTCCAGCTCATAATGCCACCCTTCCTGCCTGAAAATCTCCTCCCTGTCGTATATATTAGGGAAGAAGACCGCATCCAGGTAAACATGCATGAGGTTTTGGAAATCCTTGTCGTTAGTGCTTGCTATGGGGTATACGGTCTTGTCAGGATAGGTGAGCGCATTTAGGAAGGTGTTCATCGAACCCTTGGCAAGCTCCACGAAAGGATCCTTCACGGGAAACTCCCTGGAACCGCAAAGGACGGAATGCTCCAATATATGGGTAAGCCCGGTGCTGTCTATGGGAGGGGTCCTGAATGCTATTGAAAAGACCTTATTGTCATCATCGTTAGAAACCAGAAAAACCCTGGCCCCACTTTTAGTGTGCCTTAGCAGATACCCTTTAGAATCAATGTCCTTTAGTTCCTGTGAGCTTACAAGCTCATATCCTTTCATGTTACCTAATTCCATTTTTTCCTCCCATATGCGCAGGTGCCTAAGGTGCGTGCCGCAAAGCGGCTATTTCCCTTACGCATCTTAGTGTACATAAAAAAGAACAAAGGAGGCTGATATCAAGCCTCCCTTATACCCGTTACCATCTTATTCCATCTACGAAATCCTCACCACATTCTCTGCCTGCGGACCTTTTTCACCCTCCGTGACCTCGTATTCCACTTTCTCTCCGTCCTTAAGTTCTTTGAATCCATCCATCTTAAGCGCCGAAAAATGAACGAACACGTCATTTCCGTCATCATCAGATATGAAACCATATCCCTTCCTTGCATCAAACCATTTTACAGTACCTGTTTGCATTATGCCCTCCTTTTTAGAATCAGCCGCAATAAGCCGCTGTAAAATCTACAGTTACTAATCGCTGATCCTGGTGCTAGAATCAAGGAATCTTCCGGTCAGGAGCAAAATAACGCCCCCACCATAACTTTGGCAAAAAACGCCAAAAATCCCATCGTTTAGACTAGCACAAATGCAACCAGTTGTCAATGGCTTTTTTCGCCAAGGATTATAAAATAATGTAATACCTAAAGGATTGTTATTTAGAAAACGAACGATTTTATGGTGAATGTCAAAAATATTTTGGCGTACACTATAAAGACTTCGGCAGTATGCAGACGAATCCGACCTAATCTTTCTGTAATCTAAGGCGATTCATCTGGGCTGCCAGATAGCCTGCCCCGTAGCCATTGTCGATATTTACCACTGCCACCCCGTTCGCACAGGAGTTTAGCATGGTAAGAAGGGCGGCCGCCCCGCCAAAGGATGCCCCATACCCAACGGATGTAGGCACAGCGATAACGGGATTTTGCACAAGGCCTCCTATCACGCTGGGCAAGGCCCCGTCCATGCCCGCCACGGCTACCACGCAGCAAGCTTTCCTAAGGTCATCTTCAAAAGACAAGAGCCTGTGTATTCCGCTCAC
>CAJOPH010000031.1 GCA_905236805.1 uncultured Eubacterium sp.
CAGATGCCGGCGAAGGAATTTTGGTCGGTGTGCTTTTCCACCTCAAAATACTCCTCCAGGGTCTTTTCATCCCCCGTGAAATAGGGATAATAATATCCCAACGAAAAGCCGTCCCTTCCATCATAGTCGCCCCTTACGGCTATGCCAAAGCCGGGACCGTATTCCTTCCTGTATTCCATGAACATCGGGCGCCCTTCACCCTGCGGCGCAAAGCACCTCTCGGAGGGGTCATCTACGGCCTCCCGGATAAGGGCATTTATGTCTGCCGCATTCCTGTAGCCGGAAAAGCCTACTGTACAAAGGTAATCATGCATAACCTTAAATCCTCTTTTAATGCGCATCGTTTGGTCCCGCAGCGCCTGATCGTAAGCCTGCCATTCACTGCCGCGGCACTATCTCCTTAGCTCCTCCCATGTAGGGGGAAAGCGAATCCGGTATCCTCACCGACCCGTCCTGCTGAAGATTGTTTTCCAGGAACGCTATCAGCATCCGGGGAGGAGCAGCTGCGGTATTGTTGAGGGTATGGGGAAGATAGTTCTTTTTGTCCTTCCCGCGCACCCTTATCTTGAGGCGCCTTGCCTGGGCGTCCCCCAGGTTTGAGCAGGAGCCTACTTCGAAGTATTTGCGCTGACGGGGCGACCATGCCTCCACGTCCACAGACTTTACCTTAAGGTCTGCCAGATCCCCCGAACAGCACTCCAGTGTCCTCACGGGAATGTCCATGCTGCGGAACAGGTCAACGGTGTTTCTCCAGAGCCTGTCATACCATTCCATGCTCTCGGAGGGGTGGCACACCACGACCATCTCCTGCTTCTCAAACTGGTGAATGCGGTAGATTCCCCTTTCCTCTATGCCGTGTGCCCCCTTCTCCTTCCTAAAGCAGGGCGAATACGAGGTCAGGGTGTATGGAAGCTTTTCCTCATCCAGGATCTCATCCCGGAACCTCCCTATCATGGAGTGCTCGGATGTTCCTATGAGATAGAGGTCCTCGTCTTCTATCTTGTACATCATGGCGTCCATCTCTTCGAAGCTCATCACACCTTCCACCACGCTCCGGCGGATCATGAAGGGTGGGATGCAGTATGTAAACCCCCTGTCTATCATAAAGTCCCTGGCATATGCGGTCACTGCGGAATGGAGTCTTGCTATGTCCCCCATCAGGTAATAAAAACCATTTCCCGCCACCTTTCCCGCGCTTTCCAGGTCTATGCCGGAAAACGACTCCATGATGTCCACATGATACGGTATTTCATAGTCGGGCACCAGGGGCTCCCCGAACCTCTCAAGCTCCACATTTTCCGAATCATCCTTCCCAATGGGTACTGAAGGGTCTATGATGTTTGGGATGAGCATCATCTTAGAAAGAAGCTCTTCTTCGACCTCCTTCTCCCTGGCGGAAAGCTCATCAACCCTTCCGGCGTTCCCGGCAACTTTGGCCTTTACTTCCCCGGCCTCATCCTTCTTGCCCTCCTTCATCAGTGCGCCTATCTGCTTGGAAAGCTTGTTTTTCTGCGCCCTTAGATCCTCCACCTCTGTTTTGATCTCCCTGTTTTCCTTATCCAGGGCTATCACCTCGTCCACGAGGGGGAGCTTGTGTTCCTGAAATTTGTTCTTGATGTTTTCCTTTACCACATCGGGATTTTCCCGGACAAATTTTATGTCTAACATCAGCCTTCTCCTTTCTGTCCCTCCGTATCCTCCCGGGTCTTCCTGCCCAGTGCCTCGTCTATGGCTCGCTTCTCCTCATCAGTCAAAAGCAATACGGACTCCCCATTTATGATATCCTTGATGTAGGTGTAGCACCCCTCCCTGGTATGCACCGCATTCATGACGATGCCGTTGTCCTTCTTGTCAAGAAGGGCCAGTGAGAACGAAAGCTTCCCTCCCATCTCATCGAAGGCGTCATATTTCACCATCCCACATTTCTGGATGGCAGACTCGAGGTTCCTGAATATGAGCGTTATATCCCTCTTGTTCTTCCTGGCAGTCTCTTCGAGCTCACCAAACTTCTCCAGGTGGTTCTTTATGGTTTCTTCAAGACTCTTTCCGTCCGCACCCGTCATGAAGGCCTTGTAGCGTTTCTTCAATCCCGCGTTTTTGGCAAAAAGAATTATGATCAGGATTAAAAAAATAAGGTCTAGCGCGGCAAACGCGATAATGAAATACGCCGGGTCCAAATCATACAGCCCCATGCTCTCTAACAGGTAACTGGTCATCTCATCCTCCCTTCCTCTTGTGTAATCAAACCTATGAGCCTGTCAAACTCATCCGCAGAATAATATGATATCTCTATCTTTCCCTTTCCATCATCAGATCCCTTTATGGAGACCTTTGTTCCGAAGAGATTCTTTAGCTTCTCCTCCATGTCCCTGTATACGGCCTCCATCTGGGAATCCTTCTTGGTTCCCGCCGGCTCTTTTTTGTCGCCTTCATTTAGCTTTTTTACCAGCTTTTCGGTCTCCCTGACAGAGAGCTTGTTGTCCATTATTTTCTTGGCCGTTTTCCCCTGTAGCTCTTCGTCTTCCAAGGACAAAAGCGCCCTGGCGTGCCCCATGGACAGCTCGTCTTCTATCAAAAGGTCTTGTACCTTCTGGGGAAGCTTTAGGAGCCGTATCGAATTCGCCACTGCTGCCCTGCTCTTTGATACCCGCTCTGCCACCTCTTCCTGCTTGAGGTCAAATTCCTCCAGGAGCCTCTTGTAGGCTATCGCCTCTTCTATGGGATTTAGGTCCTCCCTCTGGATATTCTCTATGAGGGAGATCTCCACCATCTCCTGTTCCGTGTATTCCTTGATGATAACAGGAATCTCGGAAAGGCCTGCCTGCCTGGCGGCGCGCCACCTTCTCTCTCCTGCTATTATCTCGTAAAATCCGTCCCTTTTTTGTACCAAAAGGGGCTGCAGGACCCCAAACTTCCCGATGGATTCAGAAAGCTCATCCAAAGCCTCCTTCTCAAAAACCTTCCTGGGCTGGTCCCTGTTGGGCTCCACCTTACGGATGTCGACCATCACGGCAGCATCGGGGGATCTTTTTTCGTCATTGTTTCCAATGGTTTTTTTATTGTCTATCTTCTGTGGGATAAGACCGTCTAAGCCCTTCCCCAATCCAGCTTTCCTAGCCATGTATACCTACTCCCCCGTTTTTTATTTTGACTGCCCGTCGTGCTCTAAGATTTCCTTTGCCAGGGCACGGTAGCTCTCCGCCCCCGGGGACTTCGGGTCATAAAGGTTTATCGGAAGACCGTAGCTGGGAGCCTCGGCCAGCCTGATGTTTCTTGGGATCACGGTCTCGTAAATGTTCTGGTTTAGGTTCTGTCTGACATTTTCCACCACCTGGTTGGAGAGGTTCGTCCTGGCATCAAACATCGTAAACACCACGCCCTCTATCTCCAGGGACGCGTTCAGCCTGTCCTGCACCAGCTCTATGGTATGGATGAGCTGGGAGAGACCCTCCAGGGCATAATACTCACATTGGATGGGGACTATCACGCTGTTGGCGGTGGTCATGGCGTTTATCGTCAGTATATTAAGCGACGGGGGGCAGTCTATCAGCACATACTCATAATCGTCCATCACGTAGTCCAGCTGGTTCTTCAGTACATACTCCCTCTCGTTTTGGCCTATCATCTCTATCTCAGCCGCCGCCAGGTCCACATTCGACGGCACCGCGAACAGCCCGTCCATGGCCGTCTTGTGCGTACACTCGCCCATCGAGCAGCCTCCCAGCATCAGCTCATAGATGGTGTTTTCTGCGGCATTCTTGTCAATGCCCAGTCCGGAGGTCGCATTCCCCTGAGGATCCGCATCTATCAAAAGCACCTTCTTTCCCGCCTCGGCCAGGGAGGCTGCCAGGTTTATTGCCGTGGTGGTCTTTCCCACCCCTCCCTTCTGGTTCGCTATCGCTATTATCCTGTTCATTTGTTAAATCCCCTTTTTATTTTGTATAATAGTCATATGTGTCGTAGAATTCCTGTGGCACCTCTTCATCGTGGTTTTCCCTTTTCTTTATCTTAAGCTCCCACTTATGAGCCTCTTCCCCGAAATGCCTCACCTGCCTTTTGGAGGCCTTTTCAAACAGGGCGTTGGACATCAGCGTATCCCTCAGAGCCTTGGAAAACGGGCAATAGGTAGCAAGAATCCCCCTGGCTACCTTGTTGAGCTTCATAGATCCCCTTGACTCGGCCGATACCCAGTTTATGAAATCCGCCACGAAGACCTCGCGAAAATTGTTCCTGGCCTTTTGTATCTGCTGCTTTACCTTCATGCGGAGTTCCTCGGAAAGATCCTTGTTTTGCCTGAAGTACATGAGGTAGTCGGAGTACTCGGAGGTAAGCGACTTGAACTGGATGTTGTTCCAGTCCGCGCCCATGTCCCTCCTTACATACTCCCAGTGGAGCCTTCCTATCAGCATGATCATGAGCTTTTCTATCTCGGACTCCTCCATGACGGGGAAGACGAACCTGGCCGGCGATGAGCGCCTCTTTCCCGCAATCTCCTGCCACATTGAGGCGGAAGAGCCGTAGACCGGGGAAAGGATGATGTCGGGGTATACCCTCTTTAGGACTATCTCCCGCTCTATCCCTAAGTCCATGTCCCGGAAGGTGACCTCCCTCAGGAAGGCGGAGACATCTGTCTTTTCAATGTCGAACAGCACGCCCTCCAGTGTCCCCCTGTCCAAAAAGCTCTTTCTTATACCGTTAAATATTATATCACGATATAATACCGGTGCGTAGGTGGTGACCTGGCCATTTACGACCTTGTTGTTCTGCTTGAAGAAATTTTCTATCTCGAAATGCAGTTTTTCATTGGAGTCGTCAAGTCTCTCCTTCATCTGCTTTTCATTTAGCTCGCCCTGTTTTTTGAGCTCGCGCAGATAGTCGGGATAGTCCTGCTCGAATGCGTTCCTCGAGGGCTCTTTTTCTCCCCTGTACACGGCCTCGAGCCACTCCGGCATATAGTATACGAGGGAATCCTCCGGACGGTTCAGTGTCCGCTTCAGGCATGAAACCATGTCCAGCAGCTGATCCTGGGAAATGAGCCTTTCGTCCATATAGCCAAAATACAAAAAGAGCCTTACGGGGAGCGGGACCTTTTTGTCGAAGATCCATTCCCTTACGCACTTTTCGTAGATTGCAAAAAATCCCTCCTGAAGCTTTCTTTTTATCTTCCTCATCTCATCGGAAAGGGCCAGCTTGTCCTTTGACTGCACGAACTCATCCATGACACCCTTAAACTCCCGTGCCTCTTCGGCGTCAAGCCCGGAGAATTCGAGTATGGTATCCAGGGAACCTATGAGTTCTTCCGTAAGGTTTACATCCTCCTCTTCCTCACCGCCCGATTCACCCACGCCCTTCCTGGCACAGTATTCGATAATCTCTGCCACCTCATCGTCTAGGGCCTTTACGCTCAGGGTGCGCTCTGCCGCATTGAGCTCTGCCAGAAGCTCATATGCAGACACTATCTCATCCCTCGTGTCATGGATCCTGGATATGGCAGACATCTCCAGCATCCCCGTGTCTGCCGCCTGCATCGCATAGTCCTTTTCCCGGTAAAAAAGACCGCTTCTTTCATCTGTAAGGTAATCAAACTGCTTCTTCAGCATCCCCACCATGGCAATGCAGTCATTCCTGACCTCGCTGATCAACGCGTTTATCTTCCCCACATGAAAAAGCGCCATGTATTCGCTCACCCTGTAAAACGCCTTCACATCCTCTATGTAGACCTGCGTACTCTCAATAAAAAACATCGAGTCCGGATCATCGTCCTCCATGGGAAAGGCCTCTTCCACAGACATGCCTACGCTCTTGGGAACCTTGGGGTCTTCGGGGGGAATCCCCATGCCATCGTAATGTGTCCTCATCAGTTCATGGATCCCATGCAGCCTCATGGTGAGCCGATTTCTGTATTCATGGTACTGGGAATACAGCTGCGCCATCGAAAATACCAAAATCCCCCTGTACGCGTCATTGGCTCCCAAAAAAACCCCCAGAGACGGCTCATCTGTGACATCCAATGCAAACAGTACGCTGTCCTCCTTTGCAAAATAATCTGCCATGTGGGTTCCCAAATATGCATCGGGAGCTGCTATCACGTCTCCCTTGTTTGCCGTCAGGTGGAGACCTGAATCAAAAATATCCACTGCTCCCTGTATTATCACGGCTATCTGTTTCACGGGCTGTCCCTGCCTGTATATGGGCTTGCCCTTTGCCTTTTTTATGATGTTGGGATTCTCTTCCGCCTTGGATCTGCTCATGGTTATGATATCCTCATTGACTCCTTTTTTTACTTTTTAACGTCAATGCCTCATTATAACATAAAATCCATGATAAATCTATCACATTAGAAATTTTTTTACCTTGAATTTTGCCGTGATTTTTGGTATCATATAATGATAAGATTATAACGTAGGGGGGAGTATACGAAAAAATGGCTGACAATAGACGAAAAAGACAAAAATCCAGAGATTCAAGGAAGGTTTCCGACCTGCGGCTGAAAGGCCTTGTGGCGGGGATGGTGACAGGTCTTTCTGTCATGGTGGGCATATACCTCATCATAAACATGCCGCAGAATTTCATTGCGATGGGCATATGCGCCGCAGTGATACTGGATGCGCTGTACATTACATTGGCATCCTTTGCTGACATCCGGCAGATACGTGAAAAGGAAGTAAAGACTGAATACGAAAATATAGTAAAGTCCGAAAAGGCATCCTACCTGCTGCTCAGAAAAAGCTTTGCCGACATAGAAGAGCGGGTATCCCGCATGGAGGGAGGGTTTTCTTCTGTCGCGAAGCAGATGGTCGCTATGCAGAAGAATACCGCGAAGGTCATCATCAACCGTGACGCGGACAATGCCGAGGAGATAAAGCGTTCGCTCTCCGAGATGACCCGGGTGATGAAGGGTCTTGAGGAACAGGACACTGCGGTAAAGGATAAGATGGCCGAGGTGAGGCAGTCCCTGATGGATTCGCTCCGCAATACCGAATCCTCCATAAAGGACTCCGTAAATCAGGTTGCCCTGCGCCAGCCGCAGCCCACGTACGTGCAGCAGCCGGTGATGATGCCGCAGGGTACGCCCATTGCGCAGCCTGCCGC
>CAJOPH010000032.1 GCA_905236805.1 uncultured Eubacterium sp.
ACATTGTTTTCCCTGGCGTACTGTATGGACAGTATCTTCCCGTCTATCCCCCTGTCCCCAAATCCTCCGGGCACCAGTATCCCCGACACATCGCCCAGAAGTGAATTTATTGAATCCTCATTTACCGTTTCCGAGTCTACCCACTTGATATGAACGGACGCCTTCTCCGGAATCCCACCGTGGCGCAGTGCCTCCACGACCGATATATACGCGTCATGGAGCGTAATGTACTTCCCGACCAGGGCGATGGTCACATCCTGCACGGGGTTTTTCAAAGATTCCACCATGTGGGTCCATGCGGAAAGGTCAGGCTCAGGGCATTCCAGCTTCAAGGCCTCACAGGCCACCTCCGCCAAGTGCTCTTGTTCCATTGCCAGGGGAGCCTCGTATATCGTCTCAAGGTCAAGGTTCTGCAGTACCCTCTGGGAGGGAACGTTGCAAAATAGCGCTATCTTGTCCCTTATGCCCTGGGAGAGAGGATGCTCCGTGCGGCAGACTATGATATCGGGCATTATTCCCATTCCCTGGAGGCTCTTTACCGAGGCCTGAGTGGGCTTTGTCTTCAGCTCTCCCGATACCCTCAGGTACGGGATGAGGGTCACATGGATCATGATGGCGTTTTCATGGCCCACGTCCTGCTGGAACTGCCTGATGGACTCCAAAAACGGCTGGCTCTCTATGTCTCCGCAGGTACCACCCACCTCTATGATGGCTATCTGCGTCTCATCCGTCCCGTAATTCCTGTAAAACCTGCTCTTTATCTCATTCGTGATATGGGGTATGACCTGCACGGTGCCTCCCCCAAAGTCGCCCCTCCTTTCCTTCTGAAGGACCGTCCAGTAGACCTTTCCCGTAGTCACGTTCGAATTCCTGTCGAGGTTTTCGTCGATGAACCTCTCATAATGCCCCAGGTCAAGGTCCGTTTCCGTCCCATCCTCGGTGACGAAGACCTCCCCATGCTGCACCGGGTTCATGGTGCCGGGGTCTATATTGATATAGGGGTCAAATTTCTGCATCGTAACAGAATATCCCCTCGCCTTAAGAAGTCTCCCCAGGGAAGCCGCGGTGATCCCTTTTCCAAGGCCCGACACCACTCCCCCCGTAACAAATACATATTTAACAGCCATATACGCCTCCGCCGGTATAAGTAATCATGAAAATGCGTCCAGCACGCTTTGCGACATCTTTGCCTGCAGATAGGTGGCAGAACCCCCGTAAGTGGTGCCCAGCGCGTTAAGGGAGCTCGTCCTCATGGAAGCTACCGTAACGGCCGATGCCGAAAGCTTGGAAACCTCCGTTGCAAACGGGGACGATGCCCCAAAGGCTTTTTCCAGGGCCTCTTCGTCCGCCTCGTCCAGGGCATCCGCATCAAGCGAAAGCTTTTCCCCATTGATGGTAACCCCTGCCGTGCTCAATAGTTCTTCATTGTCTTTGGCATATTTCCTAAAAGCCTTCAACATGGCGGAGCACTCTGCGGATCCTGCCTTGGAAAGGTTAGAGAGCATGGTATTATATGCAGACACAAAGCTCGTGATCCCTTCCCGGGCAGAACTTAAATCACCCTTCGATAATGCTTCCTGTATGGATCTAAGACCGTCCGATACGTTTGACGCGGATGATTCCAATGCCGTGTAAACGGACGATGTGGAAGCTGACGATGATCCGCTAAGGGCCGCCGCCTTCATCTGCGCCGCCTTTTTTTCGTACTCCTCCTTAAGGGTTTCTTCGGCCTTTTTTATGTCCTCGGAGCTCAAGTCTGACTTTGACTTTAATGAGCTGATGATGGATGACACATCCGATGACGCGTTCACGGTAGTCACGGCCATATATTTACCTCCCAAAATATGTGAAACTTTTTATGGTTCCTTATCCTATGATCTATAGTTCCTTATTTGCACTTGATGCTAAATGTCTTCGAGGCTTTCTTATAATTGTCACTTTCGGCACTCGTCGCCTTGAACTTGTACGTTCCCTTTTTTGCTTTTTTTGAAAACTTTATCTGTTTTGAAAGACCCCGGACTATGGTCACGTATTTTTTGTTTTTTGCCCTGGCGTTTTTCGCGGTAATGGTGATATCGGTCCCCGAACTTACGGTCACGGTAACGGCCTGCTTTTTTCCGTACCTGACACTCTTCCTGCTGATGGCAAGCTTCGCGCCGGCGCGAGTATCTTCCGTATCATCCGCGTCTGCCCCTGATCCATCCCCCGTCTGCGCATCCGCCGAGCCCTCACCCTGGGTGGGGGTGTTATTGTAGTAGGGAAGGAAGGTATCTTCGAGCCCATAGGAAGAAACTGTATTCTCCGTCTCCCCATCCCCCGATGCGGTATCGGTATTTTCTGTATCGGTATTTTCCGTATCAGTAGTTTCCGTATCGGTATTTTCCGTATCGGTATCCGTGGTATCCGTATCCGTGGTGTCCGTATCTGTGGTGGATTCATCTCCGGATGTGCTGTCCGTTTTCTGCGTGTTCGTGGAAACTGTCCTTACAGGCATAAGGTCCAGCATGGAGAGGTCTACGTGTATCACGGGACGCACCCCGTTTAGGCCATCGTAGTTCATGCCATTGGCGTCCACCCATCCGTCATAGTCCACCACGTATATGCTGTTTATGGCCGTGGTATTATTGTTTGCCCCCTGGTTGGCATTATTTTGCTGCTGGGGAAGCCCCGTCAAAGGGTTTAGCGGGGTATGGTCCACGGACTGCGACAGCCAGAAATACCCGTTTCCGTAGAATGCCTTCGAAGAGTCCGAGGAGAATATGTAACACCCGTTCACCCTGGCATAGTCGGTGGGTTGGCACCATTTTCCGAGGTCTGTGGCATGATTGGCTGTGGAAAAACCAAACTTTGAATTCAGGGAGTCCGCATTGGAAAGGATGTAGACCTTGTCCCTGTAATCATCTTCTTCCTCCTGATCATCTTCATTGGCATTTTGACCGCCCTGTCCGGCATTTGGATCCTGAATTTGGTTTTGATTCTGGTTTTGGCTTGTCTGCGTGGGCTCATCTATGCCGGATGTAAACTGGGCCGTGATGATGGCCGCCTGCTCGTCCTTTTTGAACGCGGTATTGTAAAAATCTTCGTTCAGCCACGTGCGCAGGGATGAGTTCTCCCATGTGGAGTAGGTTCCGTCGTCATTGTAAGACTTGCAGTCAAGGGTGTGCTCGGCCATGAGCATGGCGTCGTTTCCTTCCACGGAGATGACTCGCCATTCGATATCCTCCTTGTTGGACGTGGTGCCCTGGTAGTATTCACCTATATACACGCAGTCCCAGGTGGTGCCCGACGCCGTGACCACAGGGTCATTGTATCCGTCATAAAGGCGGGTCACCTTTCCGGATGAATTTACCTCACCCGCATAGGCCACGTATACGGAGGAAAGGTCCACGTGCATCACCGGGCGGACCCCCACATCTTCCATTTCCACCTCTTCACCGTAGTAATAGTCCTCACCTATGCAGTCCACATACGAGGCGCTGTCTTTGGTCTTGCCGGGGGTGCGGAGCCACCATTTGCAGCTACCGAAATTCAGCGTGTCCGACGTGGACCTGTAGGTGTAGCACCCGTCAAGGACGGCCTTGTCGGTAGCCTTCGAATATCTGGTGTAATTTTGGTAAAATCCATATTTAACATTCGCCGCTTCCTCCTCGGAAAGCAGATAGACCTTGTCTACGGTATTGACCCCCGCATAGGTTCCGTAGTAACGGTTGTCAGCATTTTCAACGACAGTGGACTTTATTGCGGTCTTTTCGGTATCCGAAAACGCCGCGTCGTAAAAATCATTGTTCAGGTAGTTCCTCAATGTACAGGTCTGCCAGGTGGTACTCTGGGCCGTGGTATTGTACGGCAGGCACAAAATGGACTCATCGGATATGACCAACGCATCATCCCCCTCAATGGACAATATCCGCCATTTTATTTTTTCCTTAACGAGGGTCGTGGACTGGGGATATGACCCCATGCGCACGATGTCCCACTCATACCCGTCGCCGTCCTTACGGGGGCTTGAGATCCCATGATCTGCGGCGGATGCCTCGTAAATCCTCCCGACAGATACTCCCCCTGCTGCCCCACCCAAAGCCATGGAAGCAGATACAGCCAGGGCCAGCAGCTTTTTCATTCTTCCCTTTATCGCCATATACATATCTCCTTTTCATCTCACCTTTATGGTGATGGTGACCTCCGTGGCCTTGTAATTTTCATTGGCCTTCGTGGTCACGGTAAACCTGTACTTGCCCTTTTTCGCCTTTTTCTTGAATGTTATCTGCCTCGAAAGGCGCTTGTTATTGATCTTTACGTATTTTTTGTTTGATGCTTTTTTGTTTTTGCCTTTGATGGTCATCTTTGAGCCACTGTTGGTGACTATGGTGATCCCGGTCTTTTTGCCGTGTTTGACCGAATTCTTGCTGGCCGTAATGGTCGCCTCGGGAAGCTCATCTCCCTGCTCCCCGTCACCGGTCTCCCCTGTTTCATCCGAGGGGGTAAGACCTGTCTGACCATTCGAGGATTCATCTCCCGTGCTCTGGTCTCCCCCCTCATCAAGGTCTGCCTGCACCTTTCCCGCGGGGGGAAGGTTTATCAGTGACAGGTCCACATGGATCACGGGGCGCACCCCGCAGAAGCCGTCATAGACCAGCATGGATTCGTCTATCCATCCGTCGTAGTCCACCACCGCTGCGGAATACACCACATCCTGCGCATTCTCCTGATAGCTTTGTGACCTCAGCCACCAGTAGCAGTTCCCGTAAAACTGCTTGGACCTGTCGAAGCTGTATACATAGCATCCGTTCACCCTGGCATAGTCGGTGGGTTTGGTGTACTTGCTATAATCGGTCTGTGTATGATCTGATCCAAATCCGTACTGCCCGTCGGAGGCTTCCTCCTGGGAGAGCACATATACATAGTCACCGTCGCCGGTTTCCCCACCGGTCCCTGAAATATCCGTCTTTATCATCGCCACCTTTTCGTCCGCCTTGAAGGCCGTGTTGAGGAACTCATCATTAAGCCACTCCCGCAGCTGCGACCCTTCCCAGTAGACCTTGCCGCCGCTCCCATAGGGGATGCAGCTGATGGCCTTGTCCGTCATCAGCATGGCGTCGTTCCCATCGACGGAAAGCACCCTCCACACGATGTCCTCGACATTGTAGGTGGTGTTCTGACCATATCCCCCCAGGTATACGCAGTCCCAGGTCACCACATCATCGTCCGACACGGTGGGATTGTTATATCCATCGTTAACTTCCGTGACATTGCCATCGGAATCCACCTCCCCGGCGGCTGTTACGGCATCCGATGACAGGTTTATATGCATGCAGGGACGCACTCCCTTGTCCCCGGCGTACACATACGCCCCGTAGTAATAGTCCCAACCCACGTATTTTACGTATGAGGCATCGTTCGAGGTGCTGCCGGGAGTCCTTAGCCACCAGTCGCAGTTTCCGAAATTAGCGGCCCCCGCCTCGGACCTATAGGTATAGCACCCGTTCAAAATGGCCGCGTTGGAAGGCTTTGCGTACCTGGCCTTTCCGGAAATAAAGCCGTAGTCCTCATTGGATGCGTCCCAGATGGACAGAAGGTACACCCTGTCCTGCGTGGTATTGCCCCCGGGCGTACCGTAGTAGGGATTGTCGCTGTTTAACACGGTCGTGGTCTTTATGGCGGCCTTCTCTTCAGCGGAAAAGGCTTCATTGTAGAAGGTGTTGTTCAAAAACCTCCTTACATCGGACTTCTCCCAGGTGGTGGACTCGTAGGTTTCATTATAAGGCATGCAGTCCAGCACCGTGTCCGCAAGAACGAACGCGTCGTTGCCGTTCACCGAAAGGATCCGCCACTTTATACGGTTCGTTATGATGTTTGCGGACTGACGGAAGGAGCCAAACTTCACGAGATCCCACTCCATCGCGCCGCTCTCTGCGTTTGAAGGACCGGCTATCCCCTGGTTGGCGGCGTACGCGCCCACTGTTCCCGTCACGGCCAGGATTAGGGAGAGTATCACGCTCATTGCTTTTTTCATCACACATACCTCTTTTCACTATTTTTGGTACAGCTTCCTATATTCCGTGGGGCTTACCCCGTATTTGTTCTTGAATGCGTCAACGAACCTTCTTACGTTGTTGTAGCCTACCCTTTCCGCCAGCTGGTAGGTCTTGAGGTCGGTGCTAAGGACCAGCTTTATGGCTTCCTCCAGCCTGATATTTATCAGGAAGGACTTGTAATTTTCGCCCGTGGTATTCTTAAACAGCGTGGAAAAATACGAAGGCGAGACGCACATCATGTCGGCCAGCTCCTTCAGCGAAATGTCATTCATGTAATTTTCCTTCAGGTATTTCTTTATGTCCGCCATAGCGGAAACGTCCCTGCTTTTTTCATTTTCGTAAATCTGCGGAATGATGGTCTCATAGTATCCCGAGAGAAAATCCGCCAGCTCCCCGAAGGTGGCCTGCTCTTCCATGTCCTTTAACATCTTTTCCTGGTAGCGGGAAAATCCTCCCTTTACCATGCCGTAGGAATAAAGTCTCTCGTGAAGCGAACCCGTAAACGACATACACAGTGATATCGCGGCGCTCCTGTTGCCGTAGTGCATCTTCCTGATCTTTGCGAGGACCTTCCTGATATTTAATACCAGGGACGGATTGTGCGAGGCTATTCCCGAAAAGACATCCTCGCAGAGCCTGTTGAACTCGCCTATCCCCCCGTCTTCTTCTATTTCGGGAATGGTGACATTCGCCATGTCTATGACGGACCTCGGCTCAAAATAATAAAGGTCCCTGGCAAAACGCGCGCTGTTGTAGCACTCGATAAGGCCTGCCGCGTCATTGGTCTTCCTGCCTATCCCAAAACACACCTTCAGGGAATATTCGTCCTCTATGGCAGATATTAAGTCCCATATCCCGGCGAGGAAGTCTTTTTTTCCGTCTTCGTCAATGACCGCGACCAGGTTGCACGAGGAGTCGTCCTTCCTGATCACGAATCCCTCACCCTTGTCGGTGAAATGCTCCACTATCTTATTGTAGACCACAAACCTAAGAAGCCGGCTCTTCTCATACGGCATATCCGGGTCATTTTCTTCCACTATGCCGGCGCACACCCCCAGGTATACCTTGCCGTCCGTGTCTATATTCATCCGGCGAAAGGCCTCATATATGTCCCTGGACGCATATTCATAGCCGTCATTCAGCTCCCTGAATACCTCCCTCAGCCTTTTTTCATCAGGGTCTTCCCTGAATATGGAAAGCGTGGAGAGGTTTTCTATGTCCTTGAGGGCTTTGGCCAGAACTTCCTTTAAGTCATTTGCCCTGACAGGCTTAAGCAGGTAATCCACCGCCCCGAAGCTCATCGCCTTCTTTATGTAGGAAAACTCTTCATAGGCACTGACGAAAATAAATTTGGGAACATGACCCTCATACCCTTCAGAGCTTACCTTCTCGAGAACCTCGGTCCCTGTCAGCTTCGGCATCCTCACGTCAGAAATAACTATGTCGGGGGAGAGCGCTTCTATGAGTTCCAGCTCCTCTTTTCCGTTTTTGGCCGTCCCGACTATCTCAAGCCCCAGCTCCTCCCAGTCTATGAGCTTTTCCAAGCCTTCTAGGATGACCTCTTCGTCATCCGCCAACAAGACCTTCCTCATATGATCACTCCGTATTGTTTGCTATATATCCTTGGACTTTTGCCCTTTAAGGTAATTTTCGTACCCATCCGTGTCCATCACGGGCAGCCTCATGCTCACAATGGTACCTATGTTTTCGTAGCTGTCTACCATTATACCATATTCGCGCCCAAAATTCAGCCTTATCAGGTCGGTAACATTTTTGAGCCCTATCCCCACCCTGGCCTTCGGGTCATCGGCAGGGTCTATCTCCTTGCCCAGCAGCACTCCCCTAAGCTCCTTGAGGTCGCCCGGGGACATGCCCACGCCATCGTCCATTACCGTGATAAGGAGCTTTTGTTTGCCGTCTTCGTCTTCCTTCAGGGTACCCTTAAGCTCTATCGTGCCCTTCCCGTCCCTTTCCTTGAGGCCGTGCTTTACGGCATTTTCCACCAAGGGCTGGAGGGTCAGCTTTGGTACATATAGATTCATCAGGTCGTCTGCCACGTCTATCTTTAATCTGGTGCGTTCCTTATATCGTACTTTAACTATCGTGTAATACTCGCATACGCTCTCTACCTCCTGCGAGAGCGGCACCAGCTCTTCCTTCATGTCCGTGATATACCGCATCTGGGCCGAGAGGCTCTCCAAGAGGTGTGCCGTCTGCCGATCGCCATTGTCCAGAGCCGTCATCCTTATGACGTCAAGGGTATTGTACAGGTAATGGGGCCTTAGCTGGGCCTTAAGGGTCTTTATTTCGGCCTGATTTGTATAGATGCGGGCCACATATACCTGGTTGATATAGTATTTAAGAGCCCTGAGCATCTTGTTGAAGCCTTCGCCCAGATACTCCATCTCGTCATTCGTATGAATGTCCACCGATACGTCAAAATTCCCGACCTGCACCTCCTGCATGGCGCGCTTTAGCTGCCTGGCCGGCTCCGACAGCCTGCCGGAATAGATGGCGTAGACCGTCACCATGGAAAACAGAGCCACGATAAGGAGGACGATCATGAAGGAGAGGTTCTCCGCGGACCTCTGCCTTATCCTCTCCTGTGTGGACGAAAATACCACGTAATAGCCGGTATCCCCCATCTGCCTGTAGACAAATATCTGCCCGTCTTCCTCCAGCGAGCCGTATTCGCCCTGTATCAGGTCTGATGCGTCCTCCAGGAGCCCGGTGCCCGCCCCGTCCGTGCCATACATATTTTCGTCATACAAAGCGCCGTTGAATATGTAGGTGCAGCTTTGGGGGTTGTAAATATACATGCTGCCCTGTATCACGGGCTGCGCTTCCTGGAAAAGCCTGAAAACCTCCTTTTCATTTATATCGGCATAAATGCTGGATAATACATCTTCTTTTGTACTTTTTGTGCTTTCCACGTTCATGTAGTTGCGCACCACGGAAAATACCCTGTCGGTGGAATTGGCCGTGGTTTCCGACTCATCGCCTACGGGGGTGAGGATCATGTCATGGTATGTCCCGTCCGTGGGAAACATCTCCAAATCCTTATATTTGGGGGTTTTTATCATGGTTTTTTCCTGGTTGTAGTAGACGGCGTTGGACTTTCCGTCCTTTTGAACCATCCTGATGGACGATATGGATGAATTTCCCGCAAGCATCTCCTGGAGCATCATGTTTATGAAAAGGTCCTTTTGCTTATCCGGCATGGTCCGGGACGTCAGAATCTCATACAGCCCCAGTCCCCCCGATGTCTCGTATTCGTACACGTACTCCAGGGTGGAATCCACAGAGTCCAGCATCCTTACGATATTTTCCTCCAGGGATCTGGTCGTGGAAGATAGCGACGAGAGCGTCATTGCCTCCACCTGTGCGGAATACCTTGCAAAAAAAAGGATACACACCAGGCTCATGGGGATCAGGCCTATGATGACAAAAGACCTGGTAAACTTCCAGTATGTGGAATCCGGAAAGCTGACCTTCCTTAGGATCTCCCTTAGCTTTTTCATTCTTCCGAGTCCTCCCGCCAGGATTTCAGGAGGTGGTTACACAGCGTCTCGATATTTATATCGCCATTTAACATATCGTATACCTGCGCCCACATC
>CAJOPH010000033.1 GCA_905236805.1 uncultured Eubacterium sp.
CCGGCAACGGCTTCCCCCCCACCGTAGATGTCACCAGCAGATACCGTAAGCACCAGGGAGTAATCACCGGAAGCCTTAAGCGAATCGGAAAGTCCCTTCACATAGGGCTCTACACCCAGATGCCCATGCACATCGTTAGTGTGTACGATGGCTATGACCTCGTCATAGGCTTGTGTCGTATCCGCAAGGGCTGGATATGCATTCGCCAATAGTCCCAGCACCATGACCAACGACAAAAAGACTGATGAGAGTTTCTCAAAGCTTTTTTTCATATTTTCATTCCTCCTTATGAATAGCTAAAAATATATTGTTGGGCAATACACCCAGATTTTACTATTTTCCAAACGGGTTGTAAACGATTTTTTTTTGGAAAAAGGTACTTTTCTTTACTTTTTCGGAAGAATGTGGTAAAATACATTAGCATGCTGTGAGGGCTCTTTTGGGAGGGCGGGTTGATGGATAATATAAGGATAAACCAGGCGCAGGCAATGGAACAGGTCCAGCAGACGGAGAACACGAAGCCGTCTGACGGGTCGTTCAAGTTCGTACTGGCGTCCACCATAGAAGAGTCGCAGCTCAATGAGACCATAAACCGGCTCATGAACGACATCACCGCGCAGGGCGAGCAGATAGCGAGGCATTGTGACATCAGGGACATGAGGAAGTACCGGCAGCTGGTGAAAGACCTCCTGAATGAAATAGTGAACAGGTCGCATAAGTTTTCCCGGGAAAATTTTCTGGACAGGAAGGGGCGGCACAGGGTTTACGGTATCATAAAGCTCATTGACCAAAACCTTGACGAGATAGCGCAGGAGCTGATGAAGGATGAGTCCGACCAAATAGCTCTGCTCGACAAGATAGGGGAGATAGAGGGTCTGCTGCTGGATATACTGACGTGAGATACCGATACAGCGTCTGATGTGGGAGATGGTAAAGGAGATTCATAAAATGACGGAAGTGGTAGGTGTGCATTTCAGGCGCGCCGGCAGGGTATATTATTTTGATCCAAAGGACTTAGAATTAACGAGGGGCTCGAAGGTCATTGTAGAGACTGCCAGGGGCCAGGAATACGGTGAGGTAGTGACGGAAAGGAAGGAAGTGGAGGATGAAGAGGTAACCCTCCCTTTGAAGCCCATCATAAGGATGGCTACCCCTGAGGATGATGAGCGCCAGGATGACAACCTCGAAAAAGAAAAAGAAGCTTTTAAGATCTGCAAGAAGAAGATAGCCGCGCATGGTCTGGAGATGAACCTGATCAGCGCCGAATATACATTTGACAATAAAAAGCTGCAGTTTTATTTTTCCGCGGAAGGCAGGGTGGATTTCAGGGATCTGGTGAAGGACTTGGCGTCCGTGTTCCGCACCAGGATAGAGCTGCGTCAGATAGGCGTGAGGGACGAAACGAAGATTCTGGGAGGCATAGGCATCTGTGGAAGGGAGCTGTGCTGCGCGTCCTACCTGTCTGATTTTACCCCGGTATCAATAAAAATGGCAAAGGATCAGGGACTTTCACTGAACCCCACAAAGATATCGGGATCCTGCGGGAGGCTCATGTGCTGCCTGAAAAACGAGCAGGATACCTATGAGTACCTTAATTCAAAGATGCCCGGGATAGGGGACATAGTCTATACTCCCGACGGCGCAAGGGCCGAGGTGACCGGTGTGAACACGCTTCGCGAACAGGTGCGCGTCATCATTGATACGGGCGAGGAAAGAGAGGCATTTGATTATCACGTAGATGAGCTCTCCCGGGATGCGGCTCATCCCGGAAAAAAGAGGGAAAAAAGGGAAAAACGGGATAAAAAGAACAGGAGATTTGATGACGGGAACGGGGGTAGGAGGCTTGACAGGTTTGAGAAGGAAGAGGCACCCTCTGAAGAAGACGGAGACCGGCGTATAGGCAAGGCTCTCGAAAAAAAGGAACGCCGGCAGGAGGATATCGAAAAGAAGAGGGAGAAGGATGCCGCAAATGAGGTGAAGGGCAGGATAAAGAAAAAGGGCAGGACCAGGGACAAGAAGCAAAGGCATCCCAAAGGAGGTCCCAGGCCCAAGAAGAACAGGGGCTACTACATGGAAATGACGGACGATTTTGATGATTATGAAGACATTTGACGAAGGGGACAGTCTGCCGGGGGAGATTGACATTTCGAAGCTGAGGAAGGATGACCTGCAGTTGGGCGGTCTTATGCTTTTCCAGGATCCCGAAAGATTTTGTTTCGGGTCGGATGCCGTGTTCCTGACGGACTTCGTAAAGGAAGGAAAGTTACGGGAAAATGCCGTGCTGGCAGATCTTTGTACAGGTACGGGTGTGATTCCCATTCTCCTTAGCAGGAAGATACATGCCGGGAAGATGTACGGCGTAGAGATTCAGAAACCGGAGGCACAAATAGCCGGTATAAATGTGGCGTATAATGGACTGGAGGGTTTGATAGACATATTAAATGCAGACATAAGGACGCTCGGGGACATCCTTCCGGGAGGATCCTTTGATGCGGTGACGGCTAATCCCCCCTATATCAGCAGGGAGGGGGGACTTTTGAATCCGGATACCCCTAAAACCATAGCCCGCCATGAAGTAAAATGCACGCTCAGGGATGTATTGGAGTGTGCTTTTTTTCTTCTGAAGGAAAAGGGAAGGTTTTTCATGGTTCACCGTCCGCAGAGGCTTGCGGAGATATTGCATGGCATGTGCGAAACCGGGATCGAGCCAAAGAGGATAAGGGGGGTGTATGCCGACATACAAAAGCCCCCCGCCATGCTGCTCATCGAGGGACGAAAGCACGGTGGAAGCGGGATGTGGGTGGATCCGCCTTTGGTATTGAATGGAAAGGGGTGGGATGTGGGATGAAAGAGCCGGGCACGCTTTATGTCTGCGGCACACCGATAGGGAATCTGGGCGATATGACCTATCGCTGCGTTCAGACGCTGAAATCTGCGGACATCATAGCCGCCGAGGATACAAGGAACACATTGAGGCTTTTGAATCATTTTGACATACATACGAGGATGTGCGCCTACCATGACCACAATAAGGATGAAAAGACCGGGCAGCTGGTGGGTGAGCTTTTGGCCGGAAAGGATGTCGCTTTGGTTTGTGACGCGGGGATGCCGGGGATATCCGACCCCGGGGAGGAACTGGTGAAAGAGGCCATAGCGGCAGGCATAGCGGTCAGGGTGGTTCCCGGACCAAGCGCATCGGTGTCGGCCCTAGTCACATCAGGGCTTCCGACGGGGAGGTTTGCCTTTGAGGGATTTTTGCCCAAAAAGAAAAAAACACGCAAGGAAGCCCTTAAGAGGATCTCTGAGGAGTCAGGGACCATCATCCTGTACGAGGCCCCGCATCATCTGAAGAAAACGCTGGAAGAGCTTTCCGGGGCACTGGGAAAGGACAGGAGGATAGCCCTGATGCGGGAGCTTACGAAGCTTCATGAGGAAGGGATCAGAACCACCATAGGGGGTGCGTTGTCATATTACGACGATCATGACCCCAGGGGGGAGTATGTGCTGGTCATAGAAGGCAGAAGTTTTACTGAAAATGCACAAAATGACCTTAAAACGTCCTCAAACGCAGTTGACATTCTTGAAAAAGTGGAGTATTATGAAAAGGCAGGTATGGAGAGGAAGGAGGCCATGAGGCAGACGGCCAGGGATTTTAATGTTTCCAGACGGGATGTGTATGGCATCTTTCTGGACAAAGGGCGGCGAAATTGAATCTGCCGCAATACGCCTGTAATTGCCATAATGGTTAAGTAATCTCCATGGTGTGCCGATAGGGATATTAGGATAGTTTCTATGTACGCCGGATGCGTAGTGGGAGCTGTCCGGGACGACAAGGATGTCGTTTCATTTGTAACGTTACAGTTTTTGATCAAAGGAGTGATTCGTATGAATATTACCAGTATCGTAGGGACCGCTACGTCCAACAATTCATCGAGCATCTTCTCATCCATGCTGGGAAATTCCAGTTCCGGCAGTTCCACATCGTCCGTGAGCTCTCTTTCCACGGGTGGCAGCCTCATCGATTACAATCTGTTAAAGAGCGGTGCCTATGGGAAGCTGATGAAGGCTTACTACAGCGAGCAGAGTTCCGTGACCTCGGAGGAGCAGGAGAAGAAGACAAAGAGTCTCAACGTCACCAAGAGCGCATCTGAGGATTTGGCCAAGTCCACATCAAAGCTCCAGAAGATGGACTTTGACACGGCTTCGAAGGATGATGTGATCTCAGCGCTCAAGTCCTGGTCAGAGGACTACAACACTTTGATAGAGTCCACCGAGGATGTGGATGATACTTCCACCCTTCGCCAGGTGCTTTGGATGACTCAGCAGACTTCCGCAAATGAGAGTCTCCTCTCTAAGGCCGGTATTGACGTAAATGCGGACAATACCCTGTCCATAGATGAGGATGCGCTGAAGGACATGTCCGATGAAGACTTCAACAAGCTGCGCGGCTCACTGAAGACTTTGTTCTCCGGAACCGTGTCCTATGGAAATCAGGTGCTGTCCAAGGCCAGTGCCACATATTCTGCGGCGGCATCGGTCGTAAACGCCACGTCCACCGGCTCGGCTTATACGAGGCAGGGGACGTATTCGTCACTGATGTCCGGCACGATATGGGACAGCGTTACGTAATATGCCTTCTTGAACAATGATTGTGTTGTTCTAACTATTGGAAGCCGGCCTCACCTTGTGGGGCCGGCTTTTTAGTGCGCCTGGCGGCGCAAGGATCTGCAGAGTGTCATGCACCGTAGGTCAAAGACAAAAGCTTCGGTATAGCTTCCTCGAAATGTACTCCGTACCAGATATGGTTCGGAGTGTCGATAGTGATCTTTATGGATTCCCATGTGTAGTCCACGGCAATCTTTAGGGCATCTTCGATGGTTTTCCCCAATATCAGCGCCCCGTAGAGTGAGGATGCGAATATATCGCCTGTCCCGTGAAACATCCGGGGGAGCTTTTCCGAGTCGTATGTGAAGAATTCGTCCTTGTTTCTGTCATAGGACATTACGCCCAGGCGGTTTTCGGAAAGGCTGACGCCTGTCAGGACGGATATGGAAGGTCCGAGATCGCAAAGCTTTTTCAAAAGCTCCTGCGTCTGCTCCTTTGTGTACTCTTGCTTCCATTCCTCCCCCAGCATGAAGGCGGCCTCGGTGGAGTTCGGAACGATCACGTCTGCTTCGGAGCAAAACGCCGCCATGGCTTTGGCGTAATTTTTGTCAAAGCCGGTATAGAGCTTTCCGTAGTCTCCCATTGCCGGGTCTACCAGGGTGAGCTTTCCTTCGCCTTTTCCGAAGGTTTCGATGAATTTCTTTGAGATCTCTATGAGAGAGGCAGATCCCAGATATCCTGTATATATCCCGTCAAATGTAAAATCCTGGTTTACCCACGAACTATGGATCTTTTCCAGTTCCCCGGTGAGGTCCAGGAAAGTAAATTCCTCAAATGCAGTGTGGTTTGACAAAAGCGAAGTGGGCAGGATGGCCGCCTCTATCCCCATTGCGGAGACGATGGGGAGCGCAACGGTCAGCGAGCATTTTCCTAAGCATGACAGATCCTGTATCGTGAGTATTCTTTTCATTGGTGCAATCCTCCTGTAATTTTCCATTTATGTGTGCCGGTGAGTACATGTAACATTATACTAGGTTTGCACTGATTTGTACAGTAGGGAAAAACGATAAGGGCATATAGGGGAAATTTGTCGAGGACATATTTAATGGGTGTTATTTATCGGAAAGACAAACGCACAGGCATTGTTCTATAGTTCCTAAGAGTCTAAGAAATTCCGGGATGGGGTAGTTTGCGCTTTTTTGCTAACCGGAAGTAGACCTTGAAGGATTGGCGCTTTTGTGGTATGATAGCAGGGTAGTTGATATTAAACGGTGATGCCCAAATAAAGATGGTTCGATGAAAGTTCGTGGAGATGAAGAATGAAAAAAATAGGGATAGGATATGAGGATTACA
>CAJOPH010000034.1 GCA_905236805.1 uncultured Eubacterium sp.
TACGCGCCGTCGTCCAGAAAGTAATTTTCTTTTATCGCGCCGTGACCCGATGTCTCCATCGCGAGGTGGGTCTGTATCCCTTCTTCATTGAGGCGGATGGCCTCGTTTATGACATTCTTGTACCCTCTCTTGAACCTGTGGTGGTGCATGCCTATTTTTTCCAAAAAATCCGAAAGCTCATCGGATGTCACGGAATCGGTGACCACCGTGGTGCCGGGGTAATCCTTTGCCAATATCGCGCTTATAAGGGCTATCTGGGCGTTTCTGTTGATGGGGCGGCCATCGTCAAATACCACCGCGGCCCTGTCCCCGTCCGTGTCAAAAATGATCCCAAGGTCGGCATGGCTTTTCAGGACTGCTGTCCTTATGGACTCCATGGCCGTCGCGTCTTCGGGATTGGGGATGTGGTTTGGGAAGGTTCCGTCGGGCTCTAAGAAAACAGAGCCTTTCGTATCTGCCCCGAGCTCTTCCAAGACGTCCCCGGCAAAAAATCCCCCCGCCCCGTTCCCCGCGTCAAGGACTATATGAAGTCCCCTGAGGGGATGGGCGTAATCCTCCGCCTCTGCCTTATGCCTTATGATGTCGCACAAATGCTCCGAATATATCTTCATAAGGTCCAGGGGAATAGATGAAGACGGTGAGGACGGATATTCATCAATATCTTCATCCCCCATACCATTTGACAACCTGTCCTCTTCGTCCATCCGGGCGGCCTTAAGGAGCAGGGTGCCTATTTTTTCCTTGTCAAAGCCCCCGTCCCTCGTGAAAAATTTCGCACCGTTTCTGTCCATGGGAAGGTGGGAGGCGGTAATCATTACCGCGCCGTCGCAGGATACCTCCCCCAAAACGGTGGACATGAACATGGCAGGCGTCGTGGAAAGGGAGCAGTCTATGACCGTAACGCCGCAGGAAGAAAGCCCTGCCGTAAGGGCCTCCTTCAATGAAGGTCCCGTTATCCTCGAATCCGTCCCCACGGATATCCTAAGGCCTTCCGGGGGCTTTCCCGTAAGGGCGCTTACAAATCCCGCAAAGGATGCCGCTATATAATACATCCTCCGTCCTGACAGAGGAGGGATGGATCCTTCGGACAAAGCCACGCCCCTTATGTCGCTTCCGTTTTGGAGACTCAGGTATGTATATTCTATATCACTCATGGTTATCAAGCACTGCCTTTACTATGGAATCCGAATCAATGCCGTATTTCTTGATAAGTTCCCTTGCAGGCCCCGACTCTCCGTAGGTATCCATGATGCCTACCCTGACCAGCCTTGTGGGGCATTTTTCGGACAAAACCTCCGCCGCCGCGCTTCCTAAGCCCCCTATGATGGAGTGTTCCTCCGCGGTAACTACCAGATGAGTCTTTTTGGCGGATCTTATTATGATATCCTCATCTATGGGCTTTATGGTGTGGATATTTATTAAGTCTGCATTTATCCCTTTGGAAGAGAGCACTTCGCAGGCCTTTAGGGCCTCTGCCACACACAGACCCGTGGCCACTATGGTAACGTCTCCCCCTTCCCTGATAAGGTGCCCTTTGCCTATTTCAAAATGATACGATCCTTCATCATTTATCACGGGAACGGCCAGCCTTCCAAACCTCAGATACACGGGTCCTTTAAATTCATATGCGGCCTTTACCGCCGCCTTTGCCTCTACATCATCGGATGGCACTATCACCGTCATCTGCGGAATCTGTCTCATCAGGGCTATGTCCTCGTTGCACTGGTGGGTGGCCCCGTCTTCCCCCACGGATATTCCCGCATGGGTCGCCCCTATCTTTACATTCAGATGGGGATAGCCTATGGAATTTCTCACCTGCTCAAACGCGCGCCCCGCCGCGAACATAGCAAAGGAGCTCATGAACGGTACCTTCCCGCACGTGGAAAGACCCGCGGCTATCCCCGCCATGTTTGCCTCCGCTATCCCACAGTCTATGAACCTCTCCGGAAAAGCCTTCTTGAAGGCGGCCGTCTTCGTGGCCCCCGCAAGGTCAGCATCAAGGACTACCAGGTCCTCATGCTCCTTTCCCAATTCCACCAATGCATTGCCGTAGCTTTCCCTGGTAGCAATAGTTTTAGTCTCCATGATCCTCCACCCGTATATCAACCGATATTATTCAAATCCCGCATGGCCCTTTCGTATTCCTCATCATTGGGTGCCTTGCCATGCCATCCCGCCTCATCTTCCATATAGCTTACGCCCTTTCCCTTGATGGTCTTTGCCACGATGCAGCAGGGCTTTGACTTGGTATCCTTTGCTTTGTCAAATGCGGATTTAATCTGCGCAAAGTCATGCCCGTCTATCTGTGATACCTCAAAGCCAAAGGCCTTGAATTTATCCTCAATGGGATAGGGGGATACCACCTCTTCGAGCCTGCCGTCTATCTGGAGGCCGTTATTGTCCACGATCACGCAGAGATTGTCAAGGTGCCTGTGTCCCGCCATCATGGCGGCCTCCCAGATCTGTCCCTCCTGGATCTCTCCGTCCCCGCAGATACAAAATGTCCTGTAGGATGCGCCGTCCATCTTCCCCGCTATGGCCATTCCCACTGCCGCGGACAAACCCTGTCCCAAAGACCCGGACGACATGTCCACCCCGGGGATGTGCTTCATGTCAGGGTGTCCCTGCAAAATAGATCCCACATGGCGCAGGGTCTTCATCTCGGATACGTCAAAATACCCCCTGTGCGCCAGGGTACTGTAAAGCGCGGGAGCCGTATGCCCTTTCGAAAGGACCAGCCTGTCCCTGTCCTTTTTGGAAGGATTTTCCGGATCTATGTCCATCTCCACAAAATACAGATAGGTCAAAATATCAGCTATGGACAAAGACCCTCCGGGGTGGCCGCTCTTTGCGGCGTAGACCCCTTCTATTATGCCTTTTCGCACTTCGTTTGCCGTTAATTTCAGTTCCTCTTCGGTCATTATGATCCCTCTTTCGTTACAGGCACCCTTCTTTCATAGATTCACCCCCGTATCCGCGGGGGTGATGCCTTAAAGCCGGATGGCCGCCTTGATCTTATTCCTTTATCGTTCCCATGTCCACGCCCGAATAATCGAGCATCTTCAATATGACATCCACGGTACCGTCTATGCCGTAGCAGGCACTGTTCACACAAAAATCATAGTTTCCCGCATGACCCCATAGCTTGTTCGTGTAATAATTGTAGTAATCCCTTCTCTGCTTGTCCATGCGTTCCACCATGAGGGACGCCTCGTTCTCGCTAAGGGACTTTATGTCCATGATCCTCTTTATGCGAGCGGCCTTGGGGGCTCCCACGAAAATACTGATCGAAGGGATGTCCTGAGCCTCCAGGATGGCGTCCGCGCACCTTCCCAGAAAGACGGCATCCTCCCTGCGGGCTATCTCCACTATCCTTTCGGACTGCTTGAAATACAGGGCATCCGAGGATGATATGCCAAAGAAGGAAAACTTCCTCCTGGCTCCTGAGAGACGTTCCGAGAGCTTCTCTGATGAGACCCTGCCATCCAAAGAGTCCATGCCTTCGCCCAGACCTTCCTGCGCCATCTCAAAGAGCTCCCTGTCATAAAAAGAATATCCCAAAGCATGGGCTATCTTCTGGCCCACCTCGTCACCGCCGCCGCCGAATTCCCTGCCGATGCAGATGATGCGGTGCTCATTCTTTCCGGTATCATACCTGTGCTTCAGGCTGTATGCGTCCATCCAGAACTCGGGGGAATGATCCTCGGAAACATACTCATAGAACATGTCGGAAACAGCGCGGAATTCCTTGTCGAGCTCCTCCCTGACAGACCTCTCGTCCACCGTGCGGATCATGTTCCCGATGAGCACCAGGTTCCTTATCATGATCTTTTGTTTGTTTTCCTTGAGGTTTTTTACGAGTTTCTTTATGGACGCAGACCTTGTTCCGGGAAAAAGCTGACCCATGGAGCTTCTGGAATTCTCGTAAGCTTCGGTGTCCAGTTCATACATCCTCGTGGCTATTTCTTCTTCTATGTCAACATTCTGGTATGACATACGCACACCCTCCGATATCACGTAAGATTCAAAATGTCAATCGTACAGACAAACACTCCCATATATTATACCCCAAAACACAAAAAAATACAACCCCTGTTATAAACAAAACAAGGGGCCGTATATTTTCATGCTTATCTTTTTCTTTAAGAAGCGTCTGCTGACTCCGAGGGCGTCTTTCCTTTGGATACTTCGGTGGATACCGCAAAGCTTTCGCTCTTTTTGGACTCTCCCAGCTCATTTTCCGTGGTGATCTTGTAATAGTATTTGGTATTTTTCTTTACGGAAGTGTCGGTGTATTTTTTTTGCTTCACGTCATTGGCTATGAGTTCATAGCCCTTCTTTCCGGCCTGCCTCCTGTAGACATTGTATGTGTCTGAGCCTTTTTTCTTTTTCCATTTGATCTTTACCTGAGACTTTTTAGCGCTGTAGCTGGCAGAGGTTATCTTTGTCTTTTTGGGGCTTTTTACCACGTTGAAGACGGGGTGGATCACTCCCCATACCGTGGAGGAATAGGTCCTGACGTGTCGGGCTACCTTTTCGTTGTGGCCTTTGCCGTTCTGGTCCACCACCGTAAAGCTTTTCTCTCCCACCTTTACGCAGACCCCCACGTGCCCGTACTTCGAGCCGGTCCATATCACTATGTCCCCCGGCTTCATGTAAAAATTCGCGGAAGATATCTTCTGCCTCTTCCATCCGGCGGGCAGGGTGTTCTTAATATAGTCCTTGGCGTTTCCCCTGCGGACGCCCTCCCCGAGGTGCATGTAATAATATTTCAGAAAATCCACGCACTGGAGCCCATACGCATGGTCATAGTCAAATCCCTTGCCGCACTGGCGGTTTAGCCACTTTACGGCCTCCTTCCTTTGTTCCTTTGAAGAAGTATCGGCACCCATTACCGTGCCTGATACCCCCGTAAAAAGAACCACCGCACACAAAAGGCTTATCATGAATTTCTGCATCAAATCCTTCATACTATCTCCCTGCCCGTATCGAACGATCAAATATTTAGTAACATATTTGTAAAATGTCACAAAATCACGCTAAAACCATTACGAAGTATTACGTATTTGTTACATTTTTCATGATACTATTACTTTTTTGTGTTGTCAAGCGTTGGGTATTGAAGGATTTGTAAACTTTTTGCAGGAAATCATGCAAAAATTAAGACGTGCGATGGGAAGGGGTCATGGTGCAAAAAAAGCCCCCGGTGGGGGCTTTTTTATGTACGCGGATCACTCATAGGAAACGAATTTATTCGTTCTCCCATTCGTCAAACAGCTCCATTACCCTGTCATAGGTATCCTTGGAAATCTGAGGAAGCTTCCCGCCGAAGGAACTCTCGGCCTGTCCATAGCCTTCCTTGAAGGCCTCGCGGAGCTTATCAATGTAGGCCGTATTGCCGCCCGAGATGGACTTAGCGAAGTCCACTATCCTCTGCGCGGTCTTTTCCACTCCCCAATACTCATCAGGATCCTCGCCTGCTGCCTTGGCTTCCTCTATGCCATCGGATATAATCTCGGCAATGGTCTTTCCGTTCGCTCCCTTGGCATTGGCTACCTGCTGTCCCAAGGTCTCCTTTACCATGTCTATCAGGGACTGCTCCCTTGCCTCGCTATCTGCCTTTAGCTGCTTTACGATACTCTCCCTATCCACTTCGCCCGATGCAAGCTCTGATACCGAATCGGTATCCACATCTGACTCCTTGGCCTTGGGATATACGGCATCGCTCCTCTCAAAAACCACGGCTTCGTCAGAAAATCCCGATGAAGCCGAAGCTGCGGAAGACGCTGCTTCTGCTGCTGCAGGGGCATTGGAAGCATCAGTCCTTGATACTTTGTTCTGATACGTATACGCACTGTTAATGGCATCCATGTTTACACTCATAATATTGCCCTCCTTGGATAAAATTATCATAGTGACCGGTTTACCCACATCCATGTAGGTATGATAAACGCATTTAATAAATGCGTTTACTATAACCGCTCCGCAAGAGAGCGCTAAGGATTTTGCAAGGAAATACGCGGCTTCCATCCGCCAAAATCCGGCGCAAGAAACGAACAAAACGCAAACATTTTGTTCGTTTCCTAAGTTCTCATATTCTTTATCGGTAACAATCCCTTTTGGGATAACGAAATTGGCTATAGTTTTTACCTGATACATTGTCGATATTTAGCAAAGATTTTTATTGACAATTGAGGGAATTTATTTTAACATAGTAGTATGAGTTTTTTGTGTACGGATCTAAAGACCAAAAACATTTCCCTGAAGGCTCCGGCAAAGATAAATCTTTCGCTCGATGTCCTGGGGAAGAGAAAGGACGGATACCACGACCTTGCCATGGTGATGCAGACCGTGGGGCTTTGTGACAATATCACGATAGATGTTACAAAGAAAGATAAATCTCACTCAGCTTCCATACGGATCTGTGCCACGGGAGAAGTTCCCCCGGGCTTTCCTCTGGGTGATACGAACCTTGCATACAGGGCGGCCGGGATGTTCTTTAAGGAAACAGGTTCTTCAATGGAAGATCATTTTTCCAAGATTACCATTGACAAACATATTCCCATGGCAGCAGGCCTCGCAGGGGGAAGCACCGATGCGGCCGCCGTGCTTTTGGGATTAAACTCAATGTTAAAAGACCCCCTTCCCATGGAAAAACTCTTACGGATGGGAGCCACCCTTGGAGCTGACATACCTTTCTGCATCCACAGGGGCACCTGCCTGTGTGAAGGAATAGGGGATGATATTACAGGGCTCCCTGCCCTCCCCTTCTGCCATATCATCCTGGCCGTGCCCCCTATAGGGATATCCACCAAGGACGTATACGAAAAGTTCGACCATGTGAAGGCCCCCAAAGGACCCGACACCGTCCGCATGGTAAAGGCCATTTCCGACGGAGACCTTGAAGATATCTGCCACAGCCTCGGAAACGTTTTGGAATATGCGGTTTTCCCTGAACATCCCATCATCGAAGGCATCAGATCAGAGCTTTCGTCCCTGGGGGCTTTGGGAGCCCTCATGAGTGGGAGCGGCTCCTGCGTATTCGGCATTTTTGATGATGAGGACAAAGCATCGCTTTGCCTTTCAATGATGAGGGAAATGCACCCTGATTACAGTGTCAATATGACGGTACCCACGGAGTAAAGATATGAGGAACATCAAAAACCCTTCACTTCACAATGAAAAGCTCCTTCCCCTGAGGGATGTGGTATTCATGAAGCTAAGGAAATCCATACTGGAAGGTGAGATGCCTCCCGGCTCAAGGCTAATGGAGGTTCATATTGCCAAGAGCATGGGAGTCTCCCGCACCCCGGTCCGGGATGCCATAAAAATGCTCGAACAGGAGGGCCTTGCCACCATAGAGCAGGGAAAGGGTGCCCGCGTAGCCAAGATGACCAAAAAGGACGTGGAAGACGTCCTGCAGGTAAGGAGCGTCCTTGACACCCTGGCCGCCAAACTGGCAAGTCAAAGGCGCACCGAAGAAAATCTCGAAATGCTAAGCCTTGCCATGCTCGATTTCGAGGATGCCTCAGAGTCTTTGAGCATCAGCGAAATGGCCTCAAAGGATGAGGCCTTCCACAGTGCCATATACACTGCCACCCACAATGACAAGCTTACCGATGTCATAACCCAAAGCAGGGAGCAGCTCTTTAGGTACCGCTTTGAATATGTCAAAGACGAGGTGTCCCACCCCCGGCTCATAGAGGAGCACAGGGAAATATTCAGGAGCATCAGGGAAAAGGACGCCGACAGGGCGGTTTTGACCATGAAAAAACACATCGATGGTCAGATGAACAGGATCTTTCAAGTATTAAATGATGATTAAATCATGCCGTATATCGTCGGCGCCTGAAACCAAACAGTAACAAAGCCCCCCACAGGTTTTTTCCTGGGGGGGCTTTTTTTCACTTAATCTTGTATCAAACGTATCAAACCGCAATATCATTCCCGGATGGCATTTTTTCCTACCTTGGTCCGGAAGATGAACCACAGCGCACCCGTGATGCACACCGATGAATACGCGCCGCAGATAATGCCGACCATGAGCGGCAGCGCAAAGAGTCTTATGGATGCCACTCCCAGTATGAACATCGTAAAGGTCATGACGAAGGTCGTAAACGATGTATATATGGACCTGGTCAATGTCTGGGTGATACTCTTATCAACCATTTCCTCGAGGGATTCTTTGGTCTTTATGCTGTGGAAGTTTTCACGGATACGGTCGAATATGACGATGGTGGCGTTGATCGAGTATCCGACTATGGTCAGCATACACGCGATAAAGGTCGTCGACACAGATACCCTGGCCACCGCGTAAAACGCCAGCACCACCAACACATCATGAACCAAAGCCAATACCGCCGCCGTACCGAATCGAAGATCCTTGAACCTGATCCAGATATATATCAGCATGCAGATGATGGCCACTATCACGGCCTGTATGGTAGAAGCCCTCATCTCGGAGCTCACCGTGGAGCTGATCACTTCATAGGATATGGTATCCTCATCCACCCCAAAGTTCTCATTTAGGGTATCCGCCAGCTCCTGTCTTTCATCCAGGGAAAGCTCCCTGGTCTTTATGATGATCTCCGTGGAGTCCTGAACCTTTTGGGTGGTAATGTCGTTGTCACCTGTCACCTCCGCTACCACGGGGATGATGTCCGACTCTATCTGCTCTACCGTATAGTCTTCTCCAAAGTCAGCCTGGGTGGACGTACCTCCCACGAACTCAAGGCTGTACGCCAAAGCACCGTTTCCCTGTGAGGAATTTACACCCATGACTACCCATCCGCCTACTATCAGGACCAAAGAGATGGCTATGAATATTCCTCTCTTGCTCACGAATCTGATGACACTACGCTCTTTCTTTCTGCCGTACCATTTCACGTCGCGGCATCCCAAAGCATAAAAGATCCTCATCAGCCACAGCGATATCACCATCGCCGTAAACATAGACAGCACTATACCTATGGCCAGCGTATACGCAAAGCCCTTGACCGTGCCCACGCCCATGACTATGAGCACCACGGCCGCAATGAAGGTCGTTATGTTTCCGTCCACGATGGCGGAACGGGCCTTCCGGAAACCTATATCTATGGCAGTCTTTACTGCCTTGTCAGCCCCAAGCTCTTCCCTGATCCTGGCAAAGATGATAACGTTTGCGTCCACCGCCATACCGATGGACAGTATCACGCCGGCTATGCCGGGAAGGGTAAGCGTAATGTCAAACAGATACATCGCGCATATCACCAGCCCCGTATAGATGACCAGCGCCATGGAAGCGACTATACCCGGTACCCAGTACACGGCTATCATGAAAATGATGATGATGGCAAGTCCTAGGCCAGCGGCCATGATGCTGGTGGAAAGCGCCTTTCCTCCCAGCTGGGCACCCACCACCTCCGACTGGAGCTCTGTCAGGGTAACAGACAAAGATCCTATACGGATGTAGGAAGCTAAGGTCTCGGCCGCCTCATAGTCCTCCATTCCCTCTATCATGCACTTGCCGCCGGTGATGGCCGACTCTATGGTGGGGTTCGAAATGATCTCACCATCGTAATAGATGGGCATGGAATCGCCCACGTGATCTGTCGTAAAGTCCCCAAAGGTCTCGGCCGCCTCATCCGTGAAGGTGAGGTTTACCACGTACTGGGTGTTGCCCGTGTCATTCTTCGTGGTAGCCGCCTCCGCGCTGGTAATGTCGGTACCCGTGATGATGACGTTTCCGTCGCTGTCTTGTATCTCTAAGGTACCGGGCTCACCCAGCTGCTCCAGGATGGCATTGGCATCCGTCACTCCCGGAATCTCTACTGCTATACGATCCGATCCTACCTGATATACGGACACCTCGGTGCTGTTCGTCTCATCGGAAATACGCTGCTGAAGCTTGAACACCGTATCAGCCATATCCTCTGATGAGGGATCCCCCTCGGCCTGGTAGGTAATGGAAACACCCCCGGCCAGATCCAATCCCAGTGTCAGCCCCAGATCTTCATCGTTTATGGTATCCCTCATGATGAATACCCCAAAGACGGAGCTTAATACCAGGACGGCTATGATCACTAACAAAATCAATACCGCTCTTGACTTTTTCATCTCTGCTTTCCTCTCTTGTTCCTCTCTTGTTATATATGTTTTGTGGTTGTTTCGGATTGCCGCATGACTTCATCTACTTTCAGCATTATGGCACATTCTACCCTTTTCTTCTGCAGCGTGCATCCTGTCTCATAGGTCCCATTGATATTACCCGTGGCGTTGAAGGAGTTTGCGGCGCAGCCTCCGCTGCAGTAAAACTTCGCGAAGCAGTCCCTGCATTTTTCCTTGGCATAGACATTGCTCTTGGAAAATTCCCCGCGCAGGCTGTGGTTCTTTATCCCATCAAAGACATTTCCCATGATAAAGCTGTCGTTTCCGACGAACTGGTGGCAGGGATACAGATCCCCCGAGGGTGTGACAGCCAGATACTCCGTACCGGAGCCGCAGCCCGTAAGCCGCTTTGCCACGCAGGGACCTCCCTCCAAGTCTATCATGAAGTGGAAGAAGGTAAAATCCATCCCCCGGCTCCTCCGGTCTGCCATGTATGAGGCCAGCTCATCATACTGATCCAAAAGCTTCGGGATATCCTCATCCCGTATGGCATAGTCTTCCGAAGAAGGGGCTACCACAGGCTCTACCGATATCCTGTCGAATCCCATCTCCCTTAGGGCCTTCACATCCTCCGAAAAGTCCGTGTTAAAGTGGGTATAGGTGCCTCTTACGTAGTAATCCCTATCGCCCCTTTTTTTCGCGGCCTCCAAGAGCTTTGGCTGTATCGTCCCAAAGCTTCCCCGGCCTCCCCTGAAGGGTCTCATACGGTCATGTACTTCCTGTCTCCCGTCAATACTTAAAACGAGATTAGACATTTCGGCGTTGGCAAACTCCATGACCTCCTCATCCAGAAGTACCCCATTGGTCGTTAGTGTAAATCTAAAATGCTTGTCCTTTTCCTTTTCGATGGACCTTCCGTATGCCACGAGGTCTTTTATCACGTTGAAATTAAGCAGGGGCTCTCCCCCGAAGAAATCCACTTCGAGATTCCTCCTTGATCCGCTGTTTTCCACAAGGAAATCAAGGGCCGCCTTTCCCACTTCATAAGGCATGAGGGCCTCGTCCCCATGGTATTTTCCATCGCCCGCGAAGCAGTACCTGCACGAAAGGTTGCACCCATGGGCGATATGAAGGCACAGCGCCTTTACCACGGGGGCTTTGTTTTCTACTATGGTTCCTATGTATTCCTCGTAAGCATCTTCCGAAAAGAGTACCCCCTCTTTCTCCAAGGTACGTATCTCATCTACCGCCTCTGCACACTGTAAGCCTTCGTATTTTGTCTCCAGGATGCCCACCACCTCATCCGGCGTATGGTCTTTCCACAAAGACAGTGCCTCATAGGAAACATCATCCAATACATGCACGGCTCCGGTATTTACGTCCAGGGCTATGTTGTAACCATTGTTCTTAAACTGATGAACCATTAATGTTATTTATGCTCGCAGGACTGGTTTCCTACAGTGCAGGATGTCTTGCAGGCAGACTGGCAGGATGTCTGGCATTCGCCGCAGCCACCCGTCTTAACCGTCTTGTCCAGCCTCTTAACAGGCAATGTCTGAATATGCTTCATGGTAATACCTCCTATAATAAATATCATGGTCTGCAAAAAAATAGCCTAAGTATTATACCACAAAGCTTCAAGAAAGAAAAGCTAAAACTTTATGAACTTTTCAAGGTGCAATGTTTGTATGGTAAACAAATGATTCCCTACTGCCTTTCCCTGTTTGTGGAATGGTTCCCATAAAAGCTTTTGATATAGCTTTCCACGGCCGTTCCATTGAGGGCTGTAAAAGATTGTCTCACATCCTCCTTTTCATCAGATGTAAACGTCCATATCGAGGAATTGGTAAGTCCCCCCGCTGCTCCCTCTCCCTCTTCAAATTCCGATAGTTTCTTAAATGACGTTTTTATAAATTCGCTGTAGTCATCGTCCACATACCACAGGGAATAAGGGTTAAGTCCCCCGTAGTCCCTGTAATTGTCCAAAGAGTAGTCGGCAGCATCGTGCGTATTATAGGCATCTTCATTGATGAAACGGGTATATCCGTCCTTGGTGAGGGTCCATTCCGAATCATCCGTCTCATTGGAGGTATCGGATATCACCCACAGCATAACGCTATCCTCCGTGACATTACCCGCCTCGTCTTTGGCATAAATAATTATCTCACATGAGCCCGAATCCCTCCTTCCGTCATCATCATCACGGCTAAGCTCATCACAGATTTCCCTGACCCTCCTTACAGCGTCTGCCACATCCTTTAGCTCCACTATATCCTCGCTCCCCTGGGCCTCATCCTTGTCATAAAGGGCCGTATATTCATCATGCCCTATCATGTCGCCCGTGATGTCCGGGGGATCTTCCTTTATCCCATCATCCTTTCCGCCGTAGGAATCCTCCCTGTCATATGAAATGACGATATGGTCAGAATCTTCCCCATCGAGTACGATCTTTTCTATTATCTCCCCCAGCTCTTCATCCGTGGCATCTTCCACCGTCCTTGTATTTATCGTCCTGTCATATTTCTGGATGGCGGGAGCCTCATCCCATACGGCGTACAGCGTTATCTCTAAGATCCCTTCCGGATCGTAATGCATGGACGCTCCGTTCTGGAAGGCATCCGCCAGAAAGGCCAGGGAATCAAAGGCGTCTCCTTCCATGTAGTATCCGTCAGACTCCTTGGACTTGTTCGCGTATATCGTGGCGTTTTTATCAAAGCTCCAGCCCGCAAATGAATAGTTCACGGACTCTTCCACATATTCATCCTCATTAAGGTCCTTCCTTGTCCTTACTCCCTCCTTATCGTAATACGGTGCCTTTTCGTGGGAGGGTCCGTCGTTTCCGGGCATTTCGTAGGTCTTTATATGGTAATCCCCCACGCCATTTAGGCTTTTATCCAGGTTTACGCACGGGTTTTTTTCCGCGTCCTCGTTATAATAGGGCATATCGCCCCACTCAGACAGGGTATAGCTTTCCGATACCCCATCGTTAGTATTTCCGTTCCCGTCAAACCTTATCACGTACTTTGTATCCCACACGGCGTAGAGGGCCATATATCCTTCGTTGGTCATTACGGTCTTTTTGGAATTTTTGTATACGTACTGCCGCAAGGGGTCATACCACCCCACTATGGAAAGGGGAGCCTTTTGCGATGATCCGGTGCGCCCGGAAAAAGACACTTCAGATCCCCTCTTTGTATCTACCTCCTTGTCCTCGTTCCATTCTGAAGTGTCACTTGAGAGGTCCTCCGTGACAGAAAGTCTTGATCCCAACATGTCAAATCGTTTTTTAAGATCTTCCCACGTGGTGTCAAAATAGTCTATGCCGTATGTTCCTGAGAGGACTATGTCCCCGTATCTGCTGCCATTATCCGCCCTCTTGTCGGACTCATCCTCCCAGTCGGTGTCATGGTTTTCATCCACGCTGTAGTCGTCCCCTGATCCATCGGACTTGTTGTCTGTTACTGCCCTTAGGGATATTTTTTTAAGGGCGACCCTTCCCCCGTTTACACAGGGCTTTCCTACTCCCGTCACATTGGCGTAGTCTACCTTTACGGCCTCTCCCGAGGCTTCATCCGCATATTCTGCTTCCTTCTCGAAGACATAATTTTGGAGGTTGTCTATTTTTACCACCCCAAAGGCTGCTTCCTTTCCCTGCGTATCTTGTAAGGTTTTGGCATAGGATGCGCTTTGGGAGGCACCCCCCAAAGCCACCCTCACCATGGTCCTTTCTATGTATTCGGTATTGTTGCCATTTTCGCTGTCTATGGAATTGGTGGAGTCATCATCACAGGTAATAAGGGCTATGTTTTCCGTGGAAGTAAGCTCACCATCCACCGTGATCACCCTTTCTTCCCCGCTTTTTTGTCGCCATTGTATGCCATATTTGGCATTGTCCCGGTATTTTCTTTCCAGGTATCCGCTCTCATCCTCATCCAGGAACACATAGTTTGAGAAATCTACCTTCGCATCCTTTGACATATGGTATTCCCCATCCTGGAAGACACCGAATGTGGTTATGTTGTCCCCATTGTTTTTTATAAGGCCGCCCTTCTGGTAGAAAACCCCTGTATTATTTATTCCGTTTTTTACATTTTTCTCCACATTACCGTCAAGCAGGCTAAAAACCCCCGCATTTAAGATCCCGTCCTTTGAATTTTTCTTTACACTGCCTCCATTTAGGATGATAAATCCTATATTGTTTATCCCGGATTCCAGGTTCCTCAATGAAGAAAAATCTCCGTCCTGCACGGATCCTTCATTGTACAGCCCGCATTTTCCGTTATCATTGACAGTCCCCCTTAAAGTGGTGATCGTTCCGTTATTGCTTATTCCATGCGAGCCGTTCTCATATGCTTTTCCACAGAAATTTTCGATATAGGATGAGCTCTCTGTCGAAATGCCATTTTGCGCATTCTTGTAAAGCTTAGCTCCAATATTGGAAAATTTTGCATCCTCCTTCATTAAAATGCCATTTTTATCATTGTCGTGTATAAGGATGTTTTCGCCCAGACCATTACCTATGGTCTTTCCCTTGTGATAGATGCCGTTACCGCAGGCAGTGATCTCCATTTTTCCATAGAGTGCTATGGTGCCCTCTTCTTTTACCTTTAGCCCCATTATGTCGTCATGGCTGCCATTTATCTTTATATTTCCCGCGGAAGACTCCCTGAACTGCCCGTTATTTATCACTTTGGGTGACCCAAGACCCCTGGACGATGTGCTTACGGAAAATGTCCCATCTACGTTCAGGTGGGATTCCGTGGAGACCTGGGCATCGGATGAGCTTACCGCATTGTCTTTTACCGTCATGGTTCCCGTAGTGGGAATGTTTAATATGGCATCATTAGACAGTCTCACCGCCGAGCCTTCTGCGCAGGTGTTTTCCGATATGGTCAAAGTGCCCGTGACATCTGCCTGTACGCTGTCTGTCATCCTCAGGATGCTGGATTGCGCGGTGCAGTTTTTTGCGGCCATGCTTCCCGTAATGTCTATCCTGTCTCTTCCCATGAACATGATGATGTTTTTGCTGACATTGGAGTTCATGTTACTAATGTCGACGCTCCCTCCTATAATCCCCTCCCCGGATATATGTATGGCTCCGCAGCGGCTGTTCTTAAAACGGTTGGTTCCTTCCAGCACCAGGGCGGAGTTTTCTTCCGTATATATGGCGTAGCCATCAGCGCAAAGATTCTGAAAAACGCAGTTTTTTACCCTGATCGTACCTCCATCTGCCGATATGGCGGCGGTAAGTACGTCAGGTGAAGTGTTTTGGAAGGTGATATTATTTATGGTCACGACCTCGGATCTGTCAAGATATTCGTCAACGGATATGATGGGGTCGCTTAGGACATTGTTTCCATCCCCCATGGTTCCGTTCTTTATGGTCACCTGTCCCACAAACACCTGCACCAGGTCAAATCCGCCATAGTCACTCCGACCCCTCCAGGTATGTCCGTTCAGGTCTATGGTGATAGGATCCCAGATATCCACGCTCGACCATGCGTTTATATTGGAGGTAAGCCTTATGACATCCCCGGGGGATGCTTCCTCTATGCGGTACCTTAGGCCCCTTTTATCCAAAGAATATTGGTATCCGTATGATCCCTGGTAGGTGGCTATGCCCGTCGTGGAATTATAGGAATACTGTCCCATATATACGCCGTTTTCATCCCTCCCCGCGTAACTTACCCGGTCGTTCCATGAATCCACGCTGTACGTCCCTGACATCTTAAGGTCTGCCTGCGGCGTCTCAAATTCCACATCCGTGGAAAGATCTTCGTCCTGCCTTGTGACATCTTCGGAAGGAGTTTTTTCCCCTTCGTCATCCTTATCCGGAATCTCCACATCTTCCCCGGGATCATCCCGCGACGCATCGCCCGACTCATCTGCCCTTATCTGCCCGGATCCTTTCATGGATCCTGCGAGGGGGCTGTCTTTTTCCGTATCCCCATAGGACACCATACATCCTATATCAGGCACCTGACCCATTATCATTATTACGCTCAAAAAAAGCGCTATCTTTCTCCTCATCTTTTCCCCTGAACGCTTAGGAATTCTCCTCAAATTAATTACCCTTAATCTTCCTTATACACGACCTCTACCTTTGCATCCTCCGTATATTTATCCGGAAGATTTGCCAGTATCCTGCAATTGCCTGTCACCCCCGATGTATACCGAAACTCCTTTATGGCATTTTGGTTCATGGAAGGAGGGGATATCTTTTCACCGTAGAGTCCCGAAATGGAAATTAATCCTCCCGATGTCTTGCAGCCGATCACGTACCTAAACACGGAATATATCTTCATGTCCGATGTCACGGGCATCTTCGAAAAATCAGCCTCTCCTCCCCCAAAGCCGGTAAAAGACCAGAAGGCAAATGTCCCGTTTCCATGGTAATCCTTACTTCCGCCTCCCCTCGTATATTGAAGCTTTGGCGCATAGTCATATTCCATGACATTCCTTGTCGCATATGCTTCGGGGCTTTCCCTTAAAAGATACTTAACCTCATACATGAACACCGCGTAAAATGTAAGGTCCTCTTCCACGGTTTCGGGAATATCTGCCTTTTTCCAGCCGTTTTTTTCAGAAGCTTCCAAGCCTGACAGCCACCCTTCCTTTGGGGGCTCTGTCGCCCAGTAAAGAAACCTCCCGTTTCCATTGATGTCACACGCAGGGTCTTTCGGCACGGTCGTTTTTTCCGAATGGGGCACCATATAGCTTTCGTATTCATGCTCTTCGTCATACATGTAGGATACCTCATAGTAGGTATCGTCGCTTTGCTCCATGATCACGGTAGTGGCGTATGAGAGCTTTGATGTGCCCCCCAGCATATTGGTATAGCTTTCTATTACATTTATGGAAAGGATCCCCTTCTCATAGTCCGCACCGGCCACATCCACCTCTATGTCGGCGTCATTTTCCACCTGGCACAGGAGGTTCACGATGAAATCAGAAACAAAGGCCTCATTGGAATCTATGTCATAGTTTTTCTGCTCCATGGTTATTTCCACCGCGTTTTCCACGGACTGGGACAAAGCCTCTGAAAGCTCGGTGTCCCGCAAAAACCTTCCCACCACGGCCATTATTATGGCAACCACCACTATCCCCATGACGGAAAGGATCGTGCCTAAAATCATATTTTTCATAGGTTCTTTATCTCACTGAATAAACGGTAAATGTCTTTCTGGTCATAACTCCCCCTCCATAGGCTCCCACCTTTATACGGTATATACCTTTTTCGTGGATGTTTATCGAATCATCCGTTACCTCCACGTCCCCGTGCCTTATGGAATCCACCCTGCCCGTGTCGTCCCTTACGGAAAGTATCCTAAGCCGGGCAGATTCCGTCACCGTAAAGATGTCATATACGCTTATTTCCTCATCCATGGGAATCTCATTCGCCTTCAAGACCACAAAAGGCACAGATGAGGGGGCTTTTTCATTAGCCACGTTGCCAAGGGTTGATGAATTTTCCATGGCCATATCCTCTTCAATGAGCCCATAGGAGCTTTGCCCCGCCGCAGCGCTCATGCCCCTGGCTCCCATGTATGTCATGACCAAAAATGCTCCCGTAAGAAACACGAATACTATTGCCTCGATCACGGAAGAACCATACTGCGATACTATCTCCTTCATACAGCCCCCCTGAAAAACGACAACAAAAACTCCCCAAAGCCGCCTCCAAAAAATACCGCCATGACCAACCCCATAAGAACCAGGGCTCCGATGGTGCCAATGGCAGCATCCCCGTAAGCATCCATTAAATCTTTCATGTTAAATCACCACTTAATTTACAGTATAATGAACTGTTACTATTCACAGCTCCCTGCCCCACTCATGTGGGGGCAGGGGGCTTACCCACACACAAACTCCAGCACCCCGTAAAGCCCTCCTATCGCAAGGCCTCCCAGGATGATAAGGCATACACTCCATCCAAATTCCTCCACCATATGCTTCATTAGATCACCTTGCCCAGCTAAGGGCTACCCTTTCATCTTCCATCCCAAAAAGCTTTAATGTGACAGGGTATCTTACCTCCACCCTGGCCATGTCGGTAAGGCCGTCGTTATCCGTATCATACTCCTTAATATCGACATCATACCCCCTGTCCTCACCCTTCATCCTTAGCTCTTTCATTACCGACGGGGAGTAATTGTACTCCTCTATGATGGTAGCCGAATCCGAGCTAAAGGCCTCGGCCGCATATGCGCACAGTGACACATAAGAAACCGTCATGGTGGTAAATAAAAATAATACCAGAATAAAAAAACCAAGCATCGCCTTAGGCAGCTGTCCCATATACCCACCTCCTGTGTTATAGAGTAATCGTTATAGCGTGATCCTCGTGAAAAACAGCACGAAGAAAAGGCACATATCTACCAGGATCTTTCCGCCGGATATCAGCTGCGGCGCAAGAAACATGGCGTAGAGCCCTGCCAGGGAATCCTCGTTCGCCATCTTTTCGGCCTTGTCAAGCATCACATTGTTGCGCCGTATGATCTCGGCTATCTGCCTTGCGGGCTCAGACCCCGAACCGTTGGATATGGAATAGAGCATCTTCATGGATGCGGACACCTCGCTCAGCCTGTAATCCTTGCAAAAATCAAGATACGGACGTATCGATGTGGGATCTTCCTCAAAGCCCTGTATGAGCTCGGTAAGCTCGGGCTTTAATATGACCGAGGCATCCTCCTGTGTCATCCTTATGGCGTTTCTTACCGTATTGGTCTGTATGATAAGGGCGACTTCCATCAGCCAGTGCGGAAACTTTACCTGCATCTGCTTCTCCAGCTTTTTCATGTATGACCTGTACGTAAGCTTAGGCCTAAGAAGCACAAAGGGAACCATAAGAAGCGCTGCCATTTCCACCGCGTAAAGCCGCATAGACACACCGGCCAAGAGCATAGCTCCCGGCAAAATAAGGCCCTTGGCGGCTTTTTTTAACTGTTTTTTTGCGTCATATCCCTTTACGAACCTGTACATATGGAGGGTGGATTCATCATCCATTATCTCCTGTGGATTTAAGTAATCCATGCACACCTTTTTTTCCGCCATCGTATAGAGCTTCATGTCCAAGATGATCATGACCGTCGTTACTATCTGTGCCACCGGCATATCCATGGTATTCACGTCGGAAGGAAGTACCCTGTCCATGACGATACACAAAAGGATCGAGGCCGCTATCGACAAGATCACGTTTATCCTTTTGGCGTCTCTTTCTTTTTCCAGGGCCAAGACCCTCTCGGTCCACATCGCCCTGTCCTCCTGCAGGATATCTATGGAATCGTCAAAATCACCCCCTATCTCCTCTACCTCCACTAAGAAGCTATGCATCATGTGGAGCTTTTCGCATGGATACTCATCTTCTATGGTCTCAAGTGCATGGGTCATGGAGTCCCCTTCGGTATCTTCTATCAGGGTCTGCGCCGCCCTGACCAAAGCATCCTTCATCTCCCCGTCATCAAAGAGCTCTCTCATGTCCAGGAGGGACTTTAATACCTTCCTAGACTCCCTGAACGAATAAAGCATCTGCTCCATGTATGACGATACATCCAAAAAACGCCGGTGGTGCCTTTTTCTTTCATACCCCGCAATGACGGTGGACGGGACAAAAAACACTCCCGCCACCCCAAGTATCAAAAGGAACGGTATCTTCAGGCGAAACCATACGGCACACATGGCAATGAAAAACCCAAAGCCGACAAACCACCCTAAAGTGCCCTTCCTGTCAATCTCTAACGCTCTTTTTAATTTAGTCATACACTAACCTTCCGCAACATACCTCTCCCCCTGCAAATATCCGGGAATCATGCCGATACCTGAAAAGCTGTTCCTCTTTATGTCATAGCCCTGGGACTTTAATTTTTTGTCGAGCTCATCGTTTTGGTAAATATCCCTTATCCCCGCCTCCGAAAACTTCCTCCGGGAGGATTTTTTAAGTTCCTTCCTAATGACCCTTCCTCCCCTTACAAGGTAGGTGCATGAGGGTTCCTCATCGTCAAAGGCAAAAAACCCCACCTGGTCTATCCGCCTTTTCCTGTTTCCTTCCGCATCCACGTGAATGGAGACCAGAACGCCCACATCCACGAACTCATAGATATTGTTGGCAAACCTTTGTTCTATCGAGGAATCGTCTATCATGTTGACCATCCTCTGGGGAATCTTCTCCACCTCATCGGTATGAAGGGTGGTCATCCCATGAACTCCCGTGGAAAATCCCTGTATGAGGTTCTTTACCTCATTGCCCCTGGTCTCCGCTATCATCAGCCACCTGGGATTTTGCTTCAGGGATGCTATTATCCCATCCTCATAGGTGAATTTTCCGCCCACCTTCATCTCGATGCAGTCGCTCTGGGGCTTTAGCTTCCTGTAGCGCCACTCCATCGTGTCTTCCACGGTAATGACCCTTTCGTCATTGGGGATGTACCTGGAGAGAAATTTGCACACCTCTGTCTTCCCCGCACGGGGCTCACCGCACACTATTATGTTCATATGCGCCTTTATACAGTTTATCAGAAGCGCCATGACCTCCCTTTCGCAATAGGAATTTTCTATAGCTTCCCTCTCCACTATCCTGGTAAAGGGCGCAGTCTTCCTTATGCATATACTCATGCCGCTGACGGCCACGGACTTGTCCAATATGCTTATCCTTAGCCTTTCGGTCTCGTTTTCAAGGACGGGGTGGTTTTGATTGAGCTCCTGGGTGTCGTTGTCAGACACCCGGTGCGCCAATCTGTTTATAAAATCCTCCGTGACGGTGGTTCCCAGCTCCTTCCATTTGTGGTTCTGCGAATCGGTCAGCCACAGATCCCTGCCATTGTAATCGATATCCGTTATCGTATCATCGTTTACATACTTCCAAAGCGGTCCGAACATCTCGGGCGTCATCTGGAAGATAGCTCCTTTCTCCTTTTGCATTTTTCTTGAAATCCTCCTTATTGAAATTCCCCTTATTGAAATTTCCTTTAGGAAGCAAATTTTGCCTGTGCGGAAAAATCCCTTATCAGAGTCTCCAGTCCCGTCTTTACCACCGATGTGATAGCATCGCTCTGCAATATTGCGATAAGCACGATAAATACCACCGCTGCTATGATGGCAGGTCCCCATTCCTTAATAAATTCAGCCATTTTTGTCTCCTTTCGTTAAACAATAAACATCCACATCCACATGGCCAGTGCGCCAAAGGCCACGTTCCTTAACAACCTTCCAAAAACATCCCCGTAGAAGTCCTTTTTTTTCTTCCTAAGGTCTTCTTCCGTAGGCTTTTTTCTTTCAATACTCCCTTCTTTGCGCATGGCCCTTACGGCGTTTGCCCTGCGGATCTGCCTTACTTTTTCCCTGCTTTCATTCAGCTTTTCATCGGCTTTGTCAAAAACAGCCCTGTAGGATTTTTTTCCATCCGATACTCCGTATCCAAAATATACGAAACTTCCATCCGTATCAAACGGAAATCCTTTTTGCTTTTCCAAAAGCCTCCTTACGCACTCATCTTCCATGGCCAAAAGGGCTTTTTCTTCCGTAATGCCAAGGTGTACCACAAAGTCGTCCCCTTCCAGCCTGTAAACATTTTTATATACGCTCATCAAAACATCCGCCGCATCGCAAAGAAGCATGTCACCTGTTGTGCGGCCGTATTTTTCATTCACCTCCTTCAGGCCGCATATGTTTACCCTTACCACACTGTAATTTCCCTTACCCATTGTCTCTACGCCTTCTTGGTAGGCCAGGTAGTTTTTCGCGCCCGTCAGGGCGTCATGGGTGGCTAAATACCTGTAATCTTTTTCCACATATTAACCTCCTTGAATTGTTTATCTTGAATACCCCAAAGTAATATGGTACTCGACATTATTTCCATCCTCCAAAACATCCGCGCCCACATGCACATCCTTTACCCTCACGACGACGATAGCCAAGGCCAGGATAAATGCAGCCACGAAAAAGGCAAGCATCAGGTCCATCAGCCTTCCATAGATGCCCGAACACATATCCATGTATTTTATTTTTTCTTCGATATCCGACATGGGAGGATTTTTTCGAGGATTTTTTCTGTGATCCATTTCTATTTCCTTCTTGAAATTTTTTTGATTTTATTGTATAGTAGAATGGTTTATAGTATAGTAGATATCATCACGAAAGGATCCAGATGAACCCTGACCCGCGATTAACCATAGAATGCATATTCCTTGTGGTCCTGGTGGCTTCTTCCGCTTTTTTTTCATCCGCGGAGACAGCCTTCATGACGGTAAATACATTGAAGCTTAGGGGCTTGTCGGAAGAAGGAAACAAAAGGGCAAAGCTTTCCCTCTCCCTCCTGGATGATCAGCCAAGGCTCCTTAGCACCATCCTGGTGGGAAACAACATAGTAAACCTATCCGCCTCATCCCTGGCTACCATGATAGCCGTGAATCTTCTGGGAAGCTACGGGGCGGGAGTGTCCACCTTTGTGCTTACGCTTCTGATACTGATCTTGGGGGAGGTATCCCCAAAGACACTGGCGACTGTCCACTCCCTTCCCATCTGCCTTGCCTTCTGCCGGGTGATAAGGGCGCTTGAGGTGATCTTTACCCCATTCGTCTTTATAGTAAACCTTCTGTCCCGGGGGATACTTAGGCTCTTTGGCACAGACCCGTCAGACAAGGATGACACCGTGACCGAGGGCGAGCTTAGGACCATGGTGGACGTGAGCCACGAAGACGGCGTCATAGAGGAGGAAGAGCGAGATATGATCTACAATCTCTTCCATTTCAATGATTCCCTGGCAAGGGAGATCATGATCCCCCGGATAGACATGGTGATGATAGAAGCCGGCTGTTCATATGAAGGGCTTTTGGAGCTCTACCGCAAGAACATGCTGACCCGCTTCCCTGTCTACGAAAATGACAATGACAATGTCATAGGCTTTGTCAACATGAAGGATGTCATCCTCATCGAGCCTTCCGATGATTTTTCGATAAAGTCACTGATGAGGCGCCCCTACTACACCCATGAAAGGAAAAATACCGCAGAGCTCCTCCTGGAAATGAGGGACCATCAGATAAATATCGCGATAGTCCTCGATGACTACGGTCTGACCGCGGGAATGATCACCATGGAGGATCTTCTTGAAGAAATCGTGGGTGAAATAAGGGATGAATATGATGATGACGAGGTGGACATCATAAGGGCCGTGTCCGATACGGAATATGAAATAGACGCCAAGGCCAACATCGATGACATAAATGACGCCCTGGGGCTGTCACTGGAAGATGAAGACTATGATACCATAGGGGGATTCGTCATCGGGCTGTCCGATGAATTCCCTGAAAAGGGTGAAAGCTTCAGCCTGCCTGACGGCACCTTAATGAGGGTGGATGAGATAGAAAACAACAGAATAGATAAAATCTACCTAAGACTCCCCGAAAAAGATGGGTAGCCGTCATATGATCGCGGCGAAAGCCATGTTTTGGAAGTAAACATAGTCTACTCCTTTTTGCGGCTGTTGTAAAGGGCTTTTTTGAGATTTTAATAATATTTAATTATTTTCAAGGCGAAAAGGTGCGATGACAGATATAGGATATTGTATGTCCTATATGTCGTATTAAATTTGTCGCATTAGATTTGTTATATTAAATTTGTAGTATGAGAAAGAACTGGTTCGATGAAATATTAGAAAACGAAATGTCCGAGACCTCGCCACAGGACGGGTACGAGAGGGATTTCGATGAAATAATCTACGGAAAAAGAAAAAAGCCCTCCCCCCGGCGCTACGACGACGAGGATGAGGACGATTATGACTATCCGTATGATGAAGATGACGGGGAATATACCCCTAAGGAAAAGGGGCACTTTTCCAAAGGCCAGTCTTTCCTCCTCGCCTCAGGGGTGGCCCTGGTGCTGGCAGCTGCCTTCATGGCCTTCCCGGCCGTGACAGGCTATGTGAAGGACAGGTCCACATATGATGATGCCAGGGAAAGCTATACCTCCTCCATTCCCGAAATGGACGCTGACAACCTAAGAGACCTTAATATAGACGTAACCTCCGTCCCTGACTGGTACGACCTGGCCGTGGATTTCGACTCCCTCCATGGGGAAAATTCCGAGGTCATAGGGTGGATCACCGCGGACGGGCTTCCCATTTCATACCCCCTTATGCAGTCAAAGGACAACGAATATTACTTAACCCATGATTTAAATTTCAGCGAAAGCAACGCCGGATCCATTTTCCTTGATTCATCCGCGTCACCCACCTTCTCCGATGCCTGGAGCATCATCTACGGGCACAATATGAAGGACCGGAGCATGTTCGGCTCATTAAAGTCCTACAGGGACGATGAAGATTTTTATGGCGAAAACGGATATTTTACCATATATACCAGGTACACTGCCTACCGCTACAGGATATTCGCATACGGAGACCTTGACGCGGATGATTCGCTCTACAGCATGAAGCTCTCCTGGGGGGATGAATTTAACTCCGTGGTAAAATCCATCCTCCATGATTCCTTGAGAGATACCGGCGTGACCGTCAGGGAAAAATCCCACATAGTCACGCTCTCTACCTGTTCGGGCGATGAAGAGACCAGGTTCACCGTACACGGCGTGCTGGTAGATGAGTACCAGTCAGGCAGTTAACAGATTAACCGTTCGAACCCCCGGGGGGTTTTGAACGGTTAAATTTTATTTTAATTTTTCTGTCACGGTCAGCGCTATGGCTCCATCCCCTATATGGCAGGATACGCTAAGGGACAAGGGGTCTGTCAGTATCTCTTCCTTTACGCCCAGGGAAGATATGACCTCTTCCCTGAACTTTTCTATTTCAGTCCTGTTTGTCCCGGAAAACGCTATGGCGATACTCACATCATCTATACCCCAGCCATGTGTATCCATATCCTTCCTTACGGCGCCTATCATCACTTCACTGGCGTGCTTTATGGTCCTTGCCTTCGCAAAGGAGTCCAGCTTTTCCCCCTTTATCTGAAGTACGGGCTTTATCCGCAGCAATGTCCCCAAAGCCGCAGCGGCAGGCGTAAGTCTCCCTCCTTTTTTAAGGTATTTCAGGGTGGAAAGGGTGATGTAAATGGAAGATAAGAACTTCATCTCCTCCAATGTATCTTTGATCTCGCGTGCGCTTTTTCCTTCCCCTGCCATCTTCATGGCGTCAAGGACGGAAATCTTCTGCGTGACCGAGATCCTCTGGTTATTTACCACTACCACCCTTCCGTCAAAATCCTCCGCCAGGGCCATTGCCGCGGAACAAGACCCCGAAAGCCCCGAAGACATAGGGATATAGACTATCTCTTCATAGTCCTTTAGCACCTTTGTCCAAAGATCTGCCAGATCTCCCGCTGATGGCTGTGAAGTAGATATGTCATGGTCGGTGGTGAGCATCCTGTAGAAATCCTCCTGGGAGAAGTCTATGTCCTCGTAATGAAGCTCCCCATCCACAAAAAATGGCATGGGAACCACATTGATCCCCAGATCCCTTGCTTCTTTTTGCGTAATACCGCTGTTGCTGTCAGTGATTATTGCTACGTTACCCATCAATAATCCTCCTGCTTGATCACAATAACACAGCTGCAAAACCCTTAAATGTCCTGCAGCCGTCTGTACTACCGGTTACTAATAATTATCTGCATGCACCTCGAAATAGCTCTTGGGCGCCTTACATACGGGGCATACCTCGGGAGCCTCGGTACCCATCACGATATGTCCGCACTCGCGGCACTCCCACATGGTAACTCCCGCCTTCTTAAATACCTCCATGGCCTCCACGTTCTTAAGGAGGGCCCTGTACCTCTCCTCGTGCATCTTCTCGATCTTGCCGACGTTTAGGAACTTCTCAGCCAGCTCATCAAAGCCTTCCTCTTTGGCCTCCTTTGCCATCCTTTCATACATGTCGGTCCACTCGAAATTCTCGCCCTCTGCCGCGGCCGCAAGGTTGGCCGGGGTATCCCCCAGTCCTCCCAGCTCGGTAAACCACATCTTCGCGTGGATCTTTTCGTTTTCGGCGGTCTTTAGGAACATCGCGGCTATCTGCTCATAGCCGTTGTTTTTTGCGATATCTGCAAAATAGGTGTATTTGTTCCTAGCCTGTGACTCTCCGGCAAAGGCATCCTTTAGGTTCTGTTCGGTCTTTGTGCCTGCGTATTTATTTCCTGAGGATGCTTCCTCCTTCTTTGCGACCACCTTGTCAAAATCAGACGCGGGATGCTTGCAGATGGGACAGATAAAGTCCTCAGGGATCTGTTCGCCCACATATTCATACCCGCAGATCCTGCACCTCCAGATGGTCTGCCCGTCCTCGGTCTTCCCTACAGCCTCGGGCTTTGGCTTTATCGCCTCCTGGTAGTACTCGTAGGTACATGAGCCTATCCCCGAGAGCACTTCCATGTCAGTGACCCTGGCTATGAACAGGGTGTGGCTTCCAAGGTCCTTTGTCTCCGTCACCTCGGCGCTGATAAACGCATTCGTGCCCCCCGTCACTATCATCGTGCCGTTTGAAGCCTTTTTCGCGTCCGCATAGTCCTTGAATTTGTCAACATCCCTTCCCGACTGAAACCCGAAATGCTTAAACAGGTCAAAGGAAGCGTTTTGGGCTATGACGGATGCCGTAAACTTCTTTGACTTCATTATCATATCGTGCGTAAATCCCGATTTGTTGAGGGACAGCGTCACAGTGTTTGGGTCTGAGGCCGACTGAACCAGGGTGTTCGTGATAAGGCCGTTGTCCTTGCCGTCCGCATTGGCCGTCACCACATAAAGACCGTAGGAAATCTTGTACATCGCTTTGTTGTCCATAAAAATTACCTCCGTTATTTATTCTTAATATAATATCGCCGTAGTCCCCGCGGGGATGGTGTCATAGATCCACTTGGCATTTGCCAGAGCCAGCCTCACGCATCCATGGGAGAGCCTTGCCCCCAGTGTCCCATTGTATACGCTGGAAGGGGATGAAGTCTTGTAATACAGTACCGAATGGAACAGGTATCCATGAACTATCCTGGAGGCATACCAGCATCTTAATCCCGAATCCGTATCAAAATACCTCATCTTGAAGGCCTTTCCGTCGGAAGATCCCATCTTGTAGGTTCCGGTGACGGTAGACGTTCCTTCCTTCCCTACCGTGCAGGTAAAGGTCTTGATGCGGGTCCAGTGATACTTGCTGCCCTTGTAGACAGCCACCGTAAACGCGCTCCTGTTTACCAGTATCAGGTAATCCGTATCCGAGCTTTTGTCGTAGGCCTTTATGTCCATGGACGATGTCACGGATGTCTTAAGAACACCCTTCTTTGAGAAGGAATAATATTTGTTTCCTATCTTCGTTATCCCCGTGGCGGCCTTTCCCTCGTCATCGCCTTCGGTATAAAAATAATATTTTTTTCCTTTTACCTTTTTCCAGCCGGTCTTCATCTTGCCGGCCTTTGAGAAAAAGTACCTTCCGTCCCCTATGACCTTAAGTCCCACGGTGGCCTTTCCCGTCTTGGGATTGAAATAATATTTGTCGTCCCCTATGGTTTTCCAGCCCGTCTTCATGACGCCCGCGTCCGAAAAATAATACCTTTCGGAATCTATTTTCTTAAGACCCGTGACGGCGGCACCTGACTTTGGGGAAAAATAATATTTCTTTTTGTTTATCTTTTTCCAGCCGGTCTTCATGACGCCCTTTTTGGAAAAAAAGTATTTGGAGCCATCTATGGTCTTTAGGCCCTTCACGGCGCGGCCGTACTTTTTGCCGGATTTGGTATTGAAATAATATTTGTTTCCATTAATCTTTACCCATCCCGTGACCACGTATCCTTCCGAAGGATCAAGGTAATACCAATACTTTCCTATCTTGGTAAGACCCCTGCCCATCACTCCCGCATCATCAAAATAATATCTTTTTCCATCGATATCCTGCCATCCCGTCACGGAATTTCCGGATTCGTCATAGTAGTACCTGTCCTCCCCTATATCCTGCCATCCGGTAAGGATATCCTGTCCTTCATCTACATCGGGAAGGCTCCCGCTTTCTGCGGTCTGTCCGCTTTGTGATCCTGTCTCTTCATCCGGAGCCCCTTCACCTTGTGATTGCGTGTTCTCATCGGAAGCCGTTTCCCCGGAAGCCGTCTCCTCTGCAGCCGCTGTCGTCTCCTCCGCAGCCGTTTCCTCCGCAGCTGTTTCCTCCGCAGCCGTTTCCTCCGCAGCTGTTTCCTCCGCAGCCGTCTCCTCCGCAGCCGCTGTCGTTTCTTCCGCCCCGGCACCATCTGCCCACACACCCACGGGATAAGATGTCACAGACACCGCCAGAACCAGCATGATTCCCAATAGTTTCTTTTTCATGTTACTCTCCTTTAGGGGATTTACAGGCTTCCCCCTCTTTCATTATTTTATCTATCAGATCCCCTATACGTTTGGAATTTTTTCCATCTTCCCTGTGCGTATACTTCTTCATGAACCTTTGGTATCTGTCCTCATAATCCCCGGTCCTTGGAGCCTTGAGGTATTCTATCAGCCCGTCGGTGTCCTTTATGATGGGCCCCGGGGCTTCTTCCTCAAAGTCCATGTACACTCCCCTGTTCTTGTAATAAGTATCCAGGTCATAGCAGTAAAATATCTGTGGGCGGTGCAGCACCGCATAGTCGAACATGGTGGAGGAATAGTCGGTCATGTGCATGTCCGATATCAGGTAGAGCTCCGAGATGTCCCCGTCAACGCTCCTTATCGATCCCCCAAACCTCGAAAAGTCGAGCTTTTGCGCTATCAGGTAATGGTACTTTACGAGAAATACGTACCTGTCCTTTAACGCCCTGTAGAGCTTGTCAAAATTTAAATGAGGGTTAAATATATATTTTCCCCTCGCTATGCTCTCATCATCCCTCCAGGTCGGTGCGTAGAGGATGACCTTCCTGTCGGGGGGAATCTTGTATTTTTCCTTTAATTTACCGATGTAATCTTCATTATTCCCATTTACCAGGATGTCATTCCTGGGGTAGCCTGTATGGAGCATGTTTTTCCGGAAATCAAAGCACCTCTCAAAGATTTCATCCGTATATTCCGATGGGGAGACCAGATAGTCCCATCTCCTCGAATGCCTCCAGAAATTTGCCTTGTAGGACTCTATGCCCCCGTTCCCCGCCATGTGGACTTCTTCCATGTCCAGCCCCAACAGCTTTAAGGGGGTTCCGTGCCAGGTCTGGATCTGGACCTGGTTCTTTCTTTTTATCACATGGTCTGCCTGGCGGGTGTTAAATACCCACAGCTTTGCCTTCGCCATGTATCTGTAATACTTAAAAGAATTCTTAATAAGTATGCCCCGCCTGCCCGGTATCTTTGACGCATCCTTTTTATTTTCCTTGTCAAGGATCCAGAAACACCTGTAGGAAAGGTCCCTGCCTTCCCCCCGCATACTCTCATAGATGGCACGGGGGCTGTCTGTATATCCCCTCCCCAGCATGCTCTCAAAGACGATCACGTCCCTTGAAACCGGAATGAGCGGTATGTACACATGCCTGTAAATCGCTATATGAAGCCTCTCCCAGACCTTTTGAAGCCTGGTTAATATTTTTCTTGTCATTCGCATTATTTCCCTAGGTCCGTCTTTATCTGCGTGGTGGATATCTCAGGGGTGCGGGTCAGGTAGACCACCTCGCAATAATCCTTAAGGAAATCAAACTTTCCTTCCCAATCGTCCCCGATGGTAAAGGTATCCACCCTAAATTCCCTGACATCCTGTACCTTCTGCTCCCATGACTCCTCCGGAATGACCAGATCCACATACCGTATGGCCTCCAGAAGCCTCTTTCTCTCGTCATATGAAAAATAGCACTTTTTTTTCTTCATGTTCCAGTTGAACTCGTCCGTGGAAAGGGCCACTATCAGGTAATCCCCCAGTGCCCTCGCCCTCTGCAGGAGGTTCACGTGACCGTAATGCAGAAGGTCGAACGTTCCATATGTGATCACTTTTCTCATGTCTGTGTCAACACCTCAAACAAACGGGCGCAGAATCTATCCTCATAGTCATGGAAAAACCTCTTCACCGCCCACCTGTGGTCTTTGAAGCCATCTCCCGCGGGGGAGAGGCACTCATCCAGCCCTATCAAAAATTCCTCAAAGCTATCCGGACACCTCCCCGGCGCAACGGACGCGTAAGGGAAATTGAACCCATGCCGGTCCCTGTACTCCCACCGGTCGTAGGGGAGGAAGATAATGGGCCTGTCAAGCAGGAGATAGTCTATATAGATACTCGAATAGTCGGTGATCAGCACATCCGTGTCTATAAGGGTGCGCGTGCCGTCCCTTTCCTCATCCATCACCACCCTGTCCGACAGGTATCTGCTAAAATCATCATTTCCAAGGCCGTGGGCCCTTAGGACTATCTTTGCGTTGACCGCCTCCAAAAAGCGGCAAAGCTCCTTTCCGTCAAAATCCTCAAAGGGAAAAAGCCTGACCTTTGTGCCCTTTCTAAAGGTCGGGGCGTAAAGGATCTTTCTCATGCCATTCCCCCGCGCGCTCCCTAGGGAAACCAGGCAGTCATCCCTGGGCTGGCCTGTCACTATTATCTTTTCCTCCGGGACATCAAAGCTCTCCATCATGGTCTTTTTCATGTATCCGGAGGTGGTCACCACATGGGTGTAATTCTCGGAGTAGATCTCCTTAAAGAACATCCTGTTAAGGATGCTCGTTTCAGGGTCTTTGAGGGCTATTTTCTTCAAGGGTACCCCGTGCCAGAGGTTTACTATCTTCCTGCCCCGTGAAAGATTTCTCCCGTACGCGCAAAGCCCCGATGATGAAAGGTGAACCCCCGCCCTCATGACGGTCTCGAGGCCTTTTTTTGTGTGGGTATCTATGAGCCTGTCTCTCCCAATCACGCTGCCCATGCGCTCTTTTTCCCTGGGGTCATTTATCAGGTACCTGGCGTCTATCTCCGGATGCTCCCTAGTCACATATTCAAAGAAATGGGCCGCATTGTCCCCATAGATATCTGATGAGGAAAATATCCAAAGATTCGGGTCTACAGAGTCTATTAAGTCTTTATTTAATATTTCGACCTGTCTCATCTTGAAGAGCTTTTCCCCGGAAAGCACGGAGGAATATTTCCTCAGCCCCCGCACCGCATAGGAGGAAAAATCCAAGACCTTCTTTGCCGGAGGTATCCTTTCTTGGTCGTAGACCCCCCAGGTCATCACGGCGGATTTTAATTTGTTTCCGGACTTTCCCGAAAATGAGATGTTCGAATACGTAAGGGGGAGGTTTATCCCGACGGCACTGCCATATTCCTTCAGTATCCTAAGCCACATGAGAAAATCCTCGTGGAGGGTATCTTTTTCAAACATGCGCTCTTTTAGTATATGGGTCCTCACCATGACCGATGACGTGACTATGACATTTGACTTTAAGAGCTCTTCGTAGCTGACAGACTTAGGTACCGTGTTTACCCCCAGGTATCTTCCGTCATGATACATCGCCCTCCCGGTATAGCAAAGGGGGCCATCCGTCCTTTCCATGAGGGAAACTTGGGCCTTTAATTTGCCCTTTTGCCACTCGTCGTCAGCATCCAGAAAGGCCGTGTATTTTCCTTTGGCCTCCTCCACTCCCCGGTTCCTGGCGAATGCCACGCCCATCACGGAAGGAAGGGTGATATATGTGATAATGGAGGGGGTTTTATTATAGTATGATTTAATGATCGCGTCCGTCCCATCGGTCGAGCCGTCATTTACTATGATCACCTCTATGTCCCTGTCCTGCCCAAGGACGGATTCCAATGCGGCCCCCAGGGTCTTTTCCCCATTATGGACGGGGATCACTACTGATATCTCCGGCATATCTTTCCTCTTTGGTCCGGTTCATCCTTTCGTAACTATCAGGCTCCCCGGGTTCCGATCGGTTCATCCTTTAGTAACTGTCAGATCCCTCAGATCAGTTCATCCTTTCTTCTATGAGGGCGGCCAATTTCCTTGCGCATCTTTCTATCTTTATCTCATCCATGCCCTCTATCATGACCCTTACCAACGGCTCCGTACCCGAAGGCCTTATCAGTACCCGGCCGTTTCCCTGGAAGGCTGCCTCAATGTCCTCTATCGCGGAGCGGATATCCTCATCCTCCATGTAGCGGTTTTTTTTGTCATTGGGAACCCTTGCGTTCACCAGGGTCTGCGGCAGCACGTCCATCACGGTGGAAAGCTCCGACATGGGACGCTTGGTATTGATCATGGTCTCTAACACATGCAGGGCTGACAAGAGCCCGTCTCCGGTGGTATTTTCATCCAAAAAAATGATATGCCCTGACTGCTCGCCCCCGATGTTTGCCCCGATCTCAAGCATCTTTTCCAGGACATACCTGTCGCCCACCCTGGTCTTTTCGAGGTGTATGCCTTCCCTTTCGGCCATCTGCCAGAGCCCTAAGTTGCTCATGACGGTAATCACCAGCGTGTCGTTATTTAACTTTCCGTCCGCCTTCATGTTCTTGGCGCACATCGCCATGACCTGGTCACCGTCCACCAGGTGCCCGTTTTCATCACAGACAAGGAGCCTGTCAGCATCACCGTCAAAGGCCAGTCCCACATCCGCCCCTTCTTCCACCACCCTCTCTGTGAGCTCTTCCATGTGGGTGGAGCCGCAGGAGAGGTTTATGTTGGTTCCGTCGGGATCCGCATGGATCGCTATGACATCTGCCCCGAGATCCCTTAAGACCCTGGGCGATGTCACGTAGGATGCCCCTTCGGCGCAGTCTGCCACTATCTTAAGCCCCGTTAAGTCTATCGGCATGATCTCCTCCATGAAGGTGATGTATTCCTCCACGGCATTTTCATCGTGAAATATCCTGCCCACTTCCCTGCCTTCGGGAAAGCTTACTTTTTTCATGCCCCCACGTATGATGTCCTCTATCTCATCCTCCAATGAATCGGAAAGCTTAAAGCCCTCACCGTTAAAAAACTTTATGCCGTTGAACTCCATCGGATTGTGCGATGCGGAAATGACGACCCCGGCATCGGCCTTAAGGTGCCTGGTGAGATAGGCTATGGCGGGTGTGGGAACCACCCCCACGTCTATGGCATCGGCCCCCACGGAACAGATCCCCGCCATCATGGCGTTGGCTATCATCTCCCCCGAAAGCCTGGTATCCCTCCCCACCAAAATGGTGGGCTTGTGCGCGCATTGCTTTGTCAGCACGTAAGCCCCCGCCGCACCCAGATCAAGGGCCAGCCCGGCAGAAAGCTCGGTATTTGCCACTCCCCTTACTCCATCGGTTCCAAACATTCTTTCCATCTCTATTCTCCCGCATCCCCGCTTGAGGATGTTCCATCCTCCCCCGCGAGGTCATCGTCTGTACCTTCCTCGGTCTTTTTTATCTCTACATATACGGTAACTTCCCCGTCCTGATCTTCCGCAAGCTCCACCCCATCGGGAAGAAGCTTTGCCATGTCCACCTTTACCTCGAAGCTCTCATGCTTGTTTGTAAGGACTATCATGGACGATGGTATGGATACCGATGTCAGATCCCCTATGATGCTGTCCTTGCCCGATACGCTCACATGGTCCGGGCTCAGTGTGATGTCCCCGAGCTCATACCCGGAAGGAAGGCTCCCCTTGGGCTGGGTCGAAACAGCCACGGTCTTTATCATGTTAAATGACAAATTAACATCAACCTTATCCATGTTTAGTGTGATGAGGTCTGATTCCACGGTGTTTCCGGATTCATTCAGAAGCACTATGTCAGACTTTACCGTGGTCTCCTCGTACATCTCCGTGATATCACAGCTGACGACGGCGGAGGCTATGGTGGAAATGATGCTCTTTGGACCTTCCACCCTGACCTTTGAAGGCTGTGCTTCGGCCTTATCAAGGACGTACCCCGCCGCGCACTGACCGGTGGTTCCTACCTCTATCGGAAGCTTTGTTACGGCCTTATCCTCCACGGTCACCCTGATGTACTTCGTACCCGAGTCAAAATCCACCTGGCTTTGGTATCTCTCCATGGTCAGATAGACCTCCAAGTCATAGACCCCTTCGGGATCTTCATCCGTAATGTCCGAAAAATCTATGACAGCCCTGATGTCCGAGGCGGAAATATTGCCCATCACGCTCCTTTTGGCGGTAAGGACTACCCTCACGCTTTCCGAGTCCGTGGCGTAATAGACCTTGTCCTTGGCGTCTAATATAGACGAATCCTCAAAGGTCACATCCACCGAAAAGGTCCTCGTGATCTTTGGGTCTTCCACATTTACGACTATCAGCCACAGCACTACGGCGAATATGACGGAAAGCACCTTCAAGCCAAGGTTCTTCGTAAGTGCCCTGAAAAATCTGTTAAGCATCCTTACGCCTCCTTAACCTTTGTATAATAATCTCCATCCTGCCGGGCTTTTCCAAATCCCCCGTGAGAAATCCCAGGACCGTCTCCTTTAGCTTTTCCCTGTCTACCCCTACCGTCAGCTCTCCTTCCATGGCCAAAGATATCTTCCCCGTCTCCTCGGAGACTATGACCGTCAAAGAATCCGATACCTCGCTGAGACCCAGGGCGGCCCTGTGCCTGGTTCCGTAGGATTTATTTATCCTCATGTCGTCGGAGAGCGGAAGGTAGCATGTGGCGGCGACTATCCTGTTCTCCCGGATTATCACCGCCCCGTCGTGCAGGGGGGTGTTTTTTTCGAAAATATTCCTGATCAGCTGCCTCGATACACTGGCGTCTATCCCGATCCCTGTCCTTACGTACTCATCCAGGGGGACATCCCTCTCAAAACATATGAGGGCACCCGTCCTTTCGGTCCCCATGTCCATACAGGAAGAGACCACCTCGTCTGTCACCTTCTGGGCGCTCTTCCTTAGCCTTGCGTCCTCTGAATCAAAAAGCCCCCCGAAAAAACGCCTCCTCCCCAAATGCTCCAGGGCGTTTCGAAGCTCCGGCTGAAACACCACCACGACGGCTATCACGCCCACCGAGAAGAGCCTCTCGGCCAGCCAGAGGATGGTATTCATCTGAAATACGGCGGCCACCACTATGAATACCATGATCACGATGAGACCCTTTAGGAGGGACCACGCCCTTGTCTGCTTCACCCAAGCCATGAACCTGTATAAAAGCACGGAGATGATCACGACCTCCACTATGTCTATGAAAGTAACCTTGGTGGGTCCCATCCAGTACAGATATCTATTTAAAACGCCATTTAACATATCCAGCACTTCCAAGGGGCACCCTCCTTTCATAGCATTATTTAGGTATTAAGAAACCTGTGTGTGCCTCCATGCGCACACACCCACCTTTCATTATACCAAAAAAAGAGGGGATTGTCACGCAATCCCCCTTTGTTTTCATGAAAAATTCGTATCTATTTCTCCAAAAACCTCATTCTCTCCTTCTCCTTGACCTTTTTCTTGGGAGCCGTCACCGTAGGCTTCTTGATCAGGGAATCAAGGCCGTCTGCCACCTGCCTCTTGCAGTTTTCGCAGTAGCGGCCCGTGAGGATGGGAGCCCCACAGTTCTCGCAGTTCAGAACGATGCCTGTGGAGCCTTCCTTTATCATGAGGCGCTCTTCCTGAATCCATTTCTTTATCTGGTTCTTTGGTACCTCGCATTCCTTGGCTACCTCATCCATCGAGGCACCGTCGTGCTCCTCGATGAAGGTCTTTACCTCCTGGAATTTATCTTCCAACTTCTTTTGGCAGGCAGGACAGATGGGCTGCCCTCCCAGGTAGTTGAAAAGTTTCTTGCACATTTTGCAGCTTTTTACATCCGGCATAACATTCCTCCCGATATCACAACCATCAAAATACCTCTTCCGGCGGTCCCTTTACGTCAAGGTCACCTAACCGGTTCCTATCGCACAGACGGCTCCATAGATTCCCTCCGCCCCATGGGACATAAGTACCTGTGCCGCCTCGTCCAATGTGCTCCCCGTCGTATAAATATCATCTACGACGAGCACATGTTCATACTGTATATATTGTACACCATCTTTGTCGATTTGAAAAGCATTTTTTAAATTCTTTTTTCTGGAATCCCGCGAAAGGCGTTTTTGGGGGGCTGTTTCTCTAGTCCTTACCAAAACATCCCTTAAGGGGATATGAAGCGCCAATGAGAGCTCCCTGCCCAGGCAAAGGGCCTGGTTGTATCCCCTCTGTCTTTGCCTCTTTCTGTGGAGGGGGATGGGGACTATCACGTCGGGACGTATCTCACGGATCCACTCCCCGTTCTTTAGGGCAAAACCTCTCGCATATCCTTTCGCGTATCCCCTTCTTCCGCCATATTTAAATCTGTATAGGGAGCGCCTGACCTTTCCCGTATACATGAAGGCGGCTCTGGACTGGATGAAGGAATGCGGTATCTTCCCGCAATCTTCGCACAAGGCTTCCTCATCATCCTCCATATGCTTCCCGCAGACCTTGCACCTTGGCTCTTCCATGAATGGAAGGGTCTTGGCGCACATGGGGCAAAACACCATTCCCCCGGAAAGGATCCTGTCGCAGATGGGGCACCTGTAGGGAAAAAGCACCTCCATCATAGGCCATCCCTCTTCCTTAGCATTTGCTTAAGACCGCTGTAACGCTGATTTGTAATCTTGTTTTCCTCCATGATCCTGAATACCTTTTCATCTCCCACTATGACGACGCACTTTTTGGCCCTGGTCACCGCGGTATAGAGAACATTTTTGTTTAGAAGCATCCCTGATCCCCCCAACAGGGGAAGCACCACCGCCGAATACTCGTTTCCCTGGGACTTATGGACGGTCATGGCGTATGCGTGCTCTATGTCGCCCATGTTCGCGAAGGGAAAATCCACCATCTTCCCCTCATCAAACTCCATCACGACACTGGAGGAATATTCATCTATCTTCCTGATGATGCCTATGTCACCGTTGTATATCCCCGTCCCCTCATCCACTACCCTTCCTCCCTTGCCCGCTACCTCCCATTTTATCTCATAGTCGTTTTTGGTCTGCATGATCTTGTCTCCCTCCCGGAAGGTGTGCTCCCCGAAGGTCTTTTCCTTTTTCGAGGGGGAGGGGGGATTTAGGTAATGCTGTAAAATCCTGTTTAAATTTTCGACCCCCAGCGTGCCCTTTCTCATGAGGGTAAGGACCTGGATATCGGAAGGAGCCTCCTTTACGTAGCCGGGAAGGTTTTTTGTCACCAGGGAAAGGAGGGTATTTATGGTCCTGTCCGCATCGTACCTTTTTAGGAAAAAAAAGTCCCCGGACTCATTGTCCAAAGAAACCGGCTCACCTTTGTTTATCTTGTGGGCATTTACTATGATGTCGCTCTCTTGGGCCTGGCGGAATATCTTGTCCAGCCTGATACAGGGGAAAACCTCAGACTCTGCCATATCCCTAAGCACCTTCCCCGCCCCCACGCTCTCAAGCTGATCCATGTCGCCCACCAGGATGAGGCGCTTTCCCTCCTCCATGGCACACAAAAGATGGTGCATAAGGCGAAGGTCTACCATGGACATCTCGTCTACTATGACGGCATCGGCTTCCAGGGGGTTTTCCTCGTTCCTTTCAAAGTAAAACCCCTCATCCGAGCCTCCATGGCACTCAAGGAGCCTGTGTATGGTCTTTGCCTCCCTTCCGGACAGTTCGTTTAACCTCTTTGCGGCCCTCCCGGTGGGGGCGCAAATGCCGGTCTTTAGCCCCAGGAAAGAAAGGCAGGAGCATATCACATCCACCACCGTGCTCTTCCCCGTGCCGGGACCGCCCGTCAGTATGAAAAGTCCGTTTTTCAAAGACATAAAGACGGCTTCTTTTTGCTTTTCATCGAGCACTATCCCAAGGGATTTTTGGGCCATTTCCACGGCCTTTGCGTAGTCCTTTTCATCTCCCTTTGGAGGGACATTAAGCAGGCAGAGCATGGCCGCGGTCTCCTTCTCTATCCTGTAGATACCTGAATGGTAGACCATCACCGTATCCGCATCCTTTCGCAGCACTATCTTCTTTTCGATGGCCATGTTCATAAAATGGTCTTCTATGTCCACGGCAGGTATCTTGAGCATTGCAGATGTCTCTTCCAGAAGCTCTTCCTTGGGCAGGCAGGTATGGCCCCTTCCCTCGGCTTTTTTCAGGACATATTCGGTGCCGCCCCAGATCCTGTACTTTGAATCCTTCTGTATCCCTGCCATGCGGGCTATCTCATCGACCTTTTGGAATCCTATCCCCCTTAGGTCTTCGGCCAGCCTGTAGGGGTTTTTTTCCATGACGGAGTAGACCTTTTCACCGTAGGTCTCATATACCTTGTAGGCCTGTTCCAGACTAAGCCCGAAGCCCTGCAGGTACATAAGCGCAGACCTTGACCCTTTGATAGCCATGTACTTTTCACCAAAATCCCCGGCCATCCTCATGCTGATGCCCTTTATCTCGGCTAAGCGTTCCGGCTCATTTTCAAATATATCAAAGGTTTTTTCGTTAAATTTGGATATGATTTTCTCCGCGAGGCCGGGACCTATGCCCTTTATGGCTCCCGATGAAAGAAAGAGCCTGATGGAGTCTGTATCCTTGGGGGATGAGAGGTTTGCTGACCTTACCGCAAACTGCCTGCCATAGACGGGATGTTCCGTAAAATCACCAAAGAGGGCGATATACTCGCCCTCCCTCAATCCGGGAACGATCCCGGTACATGTGACAGAAGAATCCTTCGTATTTAAGTCAAAGACCGTGTAGCCGTTTTCACTGTTTTGGAAAATGACGGACTCAACGAATCCCTCCAGATCTTTCATCAGAGGCTATACTCCCTGGACATCTGCTCGTAGAGCTTCTGGGCAAGACCAAGGCTGCCCTGGTCGGATATCATCTTGGAATACTCCGTATACAAAGAATCCGTCGCATAGTCCTTCATCTGGGAAGCATAATCCGAAGAGTCCTCATCCCCCAGGTATGCCTTCTCCATGCCCTTGAACATTTGCTCCACAAAATATGCCTCAAACTCCTTGCAGGCGTCCAAAAGCTCCTCGTTCGTGGAGTCTGAATAGTCCTTCGAAAGGGTGTTTTGAACCTTGGAGGATGAAGTGCCATCCGTCAAATAACTGTAATCCGTAAGCGCGCTTATCTCACTCATCTATATCACCTCTTTAGCTGGTTTGCCTGTTCCATCATCGTATCGGCAGTCGTGATTGCCTTGGAATTCATCTCATATGCCCTCTGGGTCACTATCATATCCACCATCTCGTCTGCCACGGATACCGAAGACATCTCCAGATATCCCTGGCGCACCGTGGAGGTGATAAGACCGTTCACCACGCCCTCCTGCATGGGATCCCCCGATACCTCGGTGATGTTATAGCAGTTTGAGCCTATCTTTTCGAGGCCTGCCGGATTCGCGAACTGGTAAAGAGCCAGCTGCTGGTTAAGGTACTCTATAGTGCCGTCTTCCGTGGCATAGGCAAAGTTTCCATTCGCGTCCACATAGACCTGTGGGGATGTCACATTCTGGGGATAGGTGATGTGGTTCCCATTGGAGTCTAAGACATACCACCCGTCCGATGTGACCAGGGTGAGCCTGCCATTCTCATCGGGAACCAGGTTAAAGGACCCGTCCCTGGTGTAGTAGATATCCCCGGAGCCGTCCTCTACCTGGAAGAAACCGTCTCCCGATATCGCAAAGTCCAGCTCATTTCCGGTGTCCTCGAAAGCCCCCTGGCGAAATTCGGTCGTGATCGAAGCCGTCCTGGTACCAAGTCCCACCTGGGCTCCTATCGGCTTCGTGGCTCCGTTCGCCGACGTAGACCTGGTCTGTATGGTCTGATATAATAATGATTTAAATTCTGTTCTTTCGTTCTTAAAGCCTACGGTATTCACGTTCGCGAGGTTGTTCGCTATGGAATCCAAGTGCTTTTGCTGCGCTATCATGCCGGATGCCCCCGACCACAATGCCCTCATCATAATGCCATTTCCTCCTTACGGGGAGTTTCTTAACAGTTCCCTGACTCTCCCGTCGTCGCACTATCTATACCCTGCTATACCTTTCCTATCCTGTTGGACGCTATGTCTATCATCGAATCTATGGTCTGGATGAGCCTCTGGTCAGACTCATAGGCTCTGGAAAGCGCGATCATGTCCACCATGTCGTTTACCACCTCTGAATTTGACATCTCCAGGTATCCCTGGTATACATCCGTATCGGCAGCTATGATGTTTCCGCCGTCGATGATGTTGAACATGTTCTCACCGTACTTTTCCAGGTAATCGTAGTTATCGACATCTATTATCCCTACGGTGGCCACATACTGATCATCCTGCCAGATATTCCCGTCCCTGTCTATGGTGACATCCAGGGCAGGATTCAGCTGTATGTAGCCTGCCTGTCCGGCATTGCCGGTATTGCAGGCGTTCTGATCCAAGACATAGTCACCGTCCTTAGTGCGCAGGTACCCGTCATTGTCTATGGTGAAGGCCCCGTCCCTGGTGAGCTTAAAGGATGTCTGGCCGTTTATGTTCGTAAATGAGATCCCGAAAAAGCCCTTGTCGGCCAAGGCGAGGTCAAAGGTATTCTCGGTCTCCCTCAAAGACCCCTGGGAATAGTCCGTATAGACCTCTCCTATCTTCACGCCCAGGTTTATGGCTCCCAGATGGCGGCCCGTGTAGCCCCTGATGGAGCTGGTCATGTCCTTTATCCTGTAGCTCATCACGTCGTCAAAGGACTGGGTGGTGGCATACTCTGCCTTGTAACCATTCGTGTCGGCGTTGGCAAGGTTGTTCGTCAGAACATCCATCCTTTTCATCTGGTTCACCATGCCGGTGTGCGCCGCGTATAAACCCTTTATCATGAGAAAAATATCCTTAAAGAATCTTTGGGATATTCCATTATCCGGAAAATATGCACATCCTTATGCATATATGTTGCCTAATGGTAAGACTAAGGAGACCAAATCCCCTATATAGTCATATATCGGAGCTAAGGAAGCATTTCTTAACCCCTTAATTCTTCTCCAATAGCTGAGCCGCATTTTTGCCGGCCGCGAGGAATTCCACGAACTTTCCCGTACCTATGGCCACGCAGGTCATGGGGTCTTTTGCCGTCATGGTGGTGATCCCGGTCCTGTTCTCAAGGAGCTGCTCCAATCCCCTCAGGAGAGCGCCCCCTCCGGTAAGGACTATCCCCCTGTCGGCAACGTCCGCCGCAAGCTCGGGCGGGGTCCTCTCCAGCACGCTGTGTATGGCCTCCACTATCTGGTAGGTGGTCTCCCTTAAGGCTTCCTCGGTCTCCTCCGCCGTGACGGTCACGGTCTTTGGGAGACCCGTCACGAGATTCCTTCCCCTGACGTTCAATGTCTCTTCAGGGGTGCCGCCGTAACAGGTGCCTATACGGATCTTTATGTCCTCGGCCGTACGCTCCCCTATGAGGAGATTGTGTTTCTTCCTCATGAAGCGGACTATGGCCTCGTCAAAATCATCTCCGGCTATCTTTATCGATGTGGACACCACAGATCCCCCCAGGGAAATGACGGCTATGTCGGCCGTGCCTCCCCCGATGTCCACTATCATATTGCCGCATGGCTTGGATATGTCTATCCCCGCGCCTATGGCCGCGGCTATGGGCTCCTCTATGATGGAGACCTGCCTGGCGCCGGACTGGTAGGTGGCATCCTCCACCGCCTTTTTTTCCACCTCGGTCGCGCCCGAAGGCACACAGACGGATATCCTGGGCTTTCTGAAGGCGGAACGCCCCAAGGCCTTTTGGATGAAATACTTCATCATCTTTTCCGTCACGGTGTAGTCAGAGATGACTCCCTGGCGCAGGGGGCGGACCGCCACTATGTTTCCGGGGGTACGACCCAGCATGAGGCGCGCCTCCTCACCTATGGCCTTTATCTTGCCCGTGTCCCTGTCAAAGGCAACGACCGAAGGCTCCTTCAGTACCACTCCCTTGCCCTTTATGTATACCAGGATGCTCGCTGTCCCAAGATCTATTCCTATATCGGTAGTGTTCGCCATTTTTCAATACTCTCCCAAAACTAAAACAATATTTAATGAATCCGTCATTCTTTCCTCACTAAACGCACAAGATATTATATACCATTTTTTCGCATTTGACAATGGTTTTTTGTCATCGGATTCACAATGAAGGGGCAGGGGGCTGTGAATAGTAAGCCTTCTTGACTTTATCCGTGAAATAATGTAGAATACACGAAGCTGTATGAGATCTGTCTTATAAGGAACTAAAGGAGGAATACCATTGAAAGCCAGTGATTTTATCAGCGTAAGGGGCGCGAGGGAGCACAACCTCAAAAACATAGACATAGACATCCCCAGGGGCAGGCTGGTCGTAATGACGGGGCTTTCGGGCTCGGGAAAAAGCTCCCTGGCCTTTGACACCATCTACGCCGAAGGCCAGAGGCGCTACATGGAGTCACTCTCCTCCTACGCGAGGATGTTTCTGGGGAGGATGGAAAAGCCTTTGGTGGAGAGCATAACGGGGCTTTCCCCCGCCATATCCATAGACCAAAAATCCACCAACAAAAACCCCCGCTCCACCGTGGGCACGGTCACGGAGATCTACGACTATTTCAGGCTCCTTTACGCAAGGATAGGAATCCCCCACTGCCCCTCCTGCGGAAAAATCATCCAAAAGCAGTCCGTGGACCAGATGGCGGACTCTTTGATGGCCCTGGGAGAAGTCACCAGAGTGCAGCTATTGGCACCTGTGGTGCGCGGCAGGAAGGGCACCCACGCAAAAGTCCTTGAATCCGCCAGAAAGTCAGGCTATGTCAGGGTCAGGGTGGATGGAAACCTCTATGACCTCTCGGACGATATCTCCCTGGAAAAAAACAGAAAGCACGACATAGAGATAGTGGTGGACAGGATAAAGATAAAGGAAGGCATAGAAGGCAGGCTTTCCGATTCCATAGAGACCGTATTGTCTTTGACGGACGGGCTGCTTCTGGCAGATGTCCTGCCCAATAAGGACATAGAAGATGAAGGGTCTGTTGCAAAAACGGGGGGGCAGATCACCCTTTCACAGAGCTTCTCCTGCCCTGACTGCGGGATATCCATAGGAAAAATAGAGCCAAGGAGCTTTTCCTTCAACAATCCCTTCGGGGCGTGCCCTGAGTGCTCGGGGCTGGGCTACCGCATGGAATTTGACCCGGAACTGATAGTCAGTGACGATACCCTTTCCATCGAAGAAGGCGCCATAGCCATTCCCGGGTACCAGTCCGCCGGAAAAAAGGGAAGCTTTTCCAATGCGATACTAAGCGCGCTTGGCGAAAGGTTTAATTTTGATTTAAATACTCCCTATAAAGACTACACGGATGAGATAAAAGATATCATCATGTACGGGACGGGCGAGACCGTCACTGTCCACTACAAGGGCCAGAGGGGGGAGGGAGACTACCCCATCACCTTTGAGGGCGTGATAGCATCCTCCAGGCGCAGATACAGAGAAGTCTCCTCGGAAAGAACCCGCCAGGAATATGAGACCTTCATGAGGATCACTCCCTGCCCCGAATGCGGGGGCAAGAGGCTGAAAAAAGAATCCCTGGCCGTGACCGTCCTTGACAAAAATATCCACGAGATCACCTCCCTTTCGGTGGGAGATCTCAAAAGTTTTCTGGAAAATGCCACTTTCACAAAGCAGGAGATCCTCATAGGGGAGGAAATATTAAAAGAAATAAAGAACAGGGTGGGATTTTTGGCAGACGTTGGCCTCTCCTACCTCACCCTGACCAGGTTCACGGGCTCATTGTCCGGGGGGGAAGCCCAGAGGATAAGGCTGGCGACGCAGATAGGATCCGGTCTGGTGGGTGTTACATATATCCTGGATGAGCCAAGCATAGGCCTCCACCAGAGGGACAATACCAAACTTCTTTCCACATTAAAGCACCTAAGGGACTTAGGGAACACGGTCATCGTGGTCGAGCACGATGAAGAGACCATGAGGGAGGCGGATTTTCTGGTGGACATAGGACCTAAGGCGGGGATCCACGGTGGGGAGATAGTGGCCTTTGGGACCTGCGCCCAGGTGATGAAAAAAAAGGGCTCCATCACCGGGGAATACCTCAGCGGGAAAAGAAAGATCGAAGTGCCCCCCGAAAGAAGAGCTCCCCATTCATGGCTGAAGGTCCGAGGCGCAAGGATGAATAACCTGCGCGACATAGACGCTGATTTTCCTTTGGGGGTGTTTACCTGCGTGACCGGGGTGTCGGGCTCCGGGAAAAGCTCCCTGGTAAATGAAATACTTTTCAAGGCGCTTTCAAGGCGGCTGAACAGGTCAAGGCTCATCCCCGGTCCCCATGACTCGATAGAAGGCACAGAACACCTTGACAAGGTAATAGACATAGACCAAAGCCCCATAGGGCGCACGCCCCGTTCTAACCCCGCCACCTACACCGGGGTATTTGACCTCATAAGGGATCTTTTTGCCCAGACTAAGGACGCCAAGGCCAAGGGCTACGGAAAGGGGAGGTTTTCCTTTAATGTAAAGGGGGGAAGGTGCGAGGCCTGCTCCGGGGACGGGATCATCAAGATAGAAATGCACTTTCTGCCCGATGTCTATGTTCCGTGTGAGGTATGCGGCGGAAAAAGATACAACAGGGAGACCCTTGAGGTTTCCTACAAGGGAAAAAGCATTTATGATGTCCTGGAGATGACCGTCGAGGAGGCTTCGGAATTTTTCGGGAGCATCCCCTCCATAAAGAGAAAGCTCGATGCCCTGATGGACGTGGGGCTTTCGTATGTGAAGCTGGGCCAGCCCTCCACGGAACTTTCGGGCGGTGAGGCGCAGCGGGTAAAGCTTGCCACGGAGCTTTCACGGAAGGGCACGGGACGCACCATATACATCTTGGATGAGCCCACCACGGGACTTCATTTCGAGGATGTACGAAGGCTCATAGAAATCCTCCAACGGCTTACGGACAGTGGAAATACCGTGGTGGTGATAGAGCACAATCTTGACGTCATAAAAAGCGCCGACTACATCATCGACATGGGCCCCGAGGGCGGGGACGGCGGGGGAACCATAATTGCCAAAGGGACTCCCGAAGAAGTATCCCTCACGGAAGGCTCATACACCGGGGAGTACCTGAAAAAGTACCTGGGATAATGTCATGCCGGGGGTATTTTACAGTGTGATCGTGATCTTTGACTTTTTTTCTGAAATATGGTATAGTAAAACGTATTTTGTAAATCGCATGTTTTTTTGAAAGGAAGGTAACATATTTTGGAAAAATTCATTGAAACCCTCACCAAATACCTGGGTGCCATTGACGATTTCGTCTGGGGTCCCGTGATGCTGGTACTGTTGGTTGGAACGGGGATATTCATCACGGTCCGCGTGGGCTTTCTTACCTGGAGGAACCTCCCCTACGCCCTAAAGAGCACATTGAGCAAAGAATCCAGAAAGACGCACAGGGGAACGGGGGATGTGTCGCCCTTTGCGGCACTTACCACGGCCTTAGCCGCGACCATAGGCACCGGCAACATCGTCGGGGTCGCCACGGCCATGGTATCGGGAGGCCCGGGAGCCCTCGTCTGGATGGAGATATCCGCCATCTTCGGGCTTACCACCAAGTTTTCCGAGTGCATGCTCGCCATCAAATACCGCGAGGTAAATGACCGGGGCGAAATGACGGGAGGTCCCATGTACACCATGAAAAAGGCCTTCAAGAACAAGACCTTCGGGTCTGTCATGGGGTGGCTCTTTGCGCTGTTTGCCGTCATAGCCTCATTCGGGATAGGAAACCTGACCCAGGCAAATTCCATAGCAAGCTCGCTCCATTCCACATTCAATACATCCGACATAGCGGTGGGTGTAGTCCTTACCATACTCTCTTTGGTAATAATAGTAGGCGGAATAAAATCCATCTCCAGAATATCATCGGTGGTGGTACCCTTCATGGCCATATTCTATGTGGTAGGTGGCATAATAGTCATCATCGGAAACTACCAAAACCTCCCCACGGGGATAGCCATGATATTCAAGATGGCATTTTCACCCTCCGCCATAGGGGGAGGCCTGGCGGGAACCATCACGGCATCCGTCATGAATGCCATGAGGTACGGCGTGGCCAGGGGATGCTTTTCCAATGAAGCCGGAATGGGGTCGGCCGCCATTACGGCCGCGGCGGCTACCACCGACGACCCCGTCCGCCAGGGTTACATCAACATGACGGGTACCTTCTGGGACACCATAGTGGTATGCACGGTCACCGGCCTTTGCATAGCCTCCTCCGGGGTGCTTGGCACGGTGGATCCGTCCACGGGAAAGCTATACAAGGGGGCGGCACTTACCATGGCCAGCTTCCATACCGTCCTGGGCCGGGTGGGCACCGTAGTCGTGTGCATCGGCATAGCGCTCTTTGCCTTCTCCACCATCCTGGGATGGGAATACCACGGCGAAAAGGCCTTTGAATACCTGGCCAAAGGTCCAAAGTACAATATGGTCTACAGGGTGGTATTCTCCCTCATAGTATTCGTGGGGGCCACCACCACGCTGGATATCGCATGGACCTTCTCTGATATCGCGAACGCCCTGATGGCCGTGCCAAACCTCATCTGCCTCCTCATTCTCAGTGGGGAGATACGCTCCGAGATGTTAAGGTTCCAGGAAGTGCTGAAAAAAGAAAGACAGGAATAAACCGGAAAATAAAATGATGATTTTATAAAGGAGTTTTTATGACCGAAGAAGTAAAAACATTAAGGGACTGGATAATCAACGCGAAAAAAATAGTCTTTTTCGGGGGAGCGGGTGTCTCAACGGAAAGCGGGATCCCGGACTTTAGGAGCGTGGACGGGCTCTACAACCAAAAATACGACTACCCCCCGGAGCAGATTCTCTCACACAGCTTCTATATGTCCAAAAAAGATGAATTTTATAAATTTTACAGGGACAAGATGCTGATCTTGGATGCCCGGCCCAATCCCGCCCACATTGCGCTGGCAAAGCTCGAGGAAGAAGGAAAGCTTGCGGCCGTCGTCACCCAGAATATTGACGGTCTCCACCAGAAGGCGGGCTCTAAGCATGTGTGCGAGCTCCACGGCTCCACTCTCAGGAACTACTGCGAAAAATGCGGCGCTTCCTATGACATAGACTACATGGCAAAGGCGCAGGGAGTTCCCAAATGTGAAAAATGCGGCGGCGACATAAAGCCGGACGTCGTGCTCTATGAAGAGGGTCTTGACGGGAGCGTTATGGAAGATGCCGCCGTGTCCATCTCACAGGCAGACGTGCTCATCATAGGGGGGACATCCCTGGCCGTCTACCCGGCAGCGGGCATGATAAACTACTACCGGGGAAACAAGATGGTCCTTATCAACAGGGATTCTACCCCCAAGGACAAGATGGCAAACCTCATCATAAGGGAGCCCATAGGCGAAGTCTTTTCACAGATCATGGAAGAAATCTGAGAAATCTGAGAGACCCGTGAGATTTTTGACGTTTACCGTAACAGGTCCGATATGGCTTTATTTACCCCATCCTCATCGATGTTCCTTATGGCCATTTCCAATCCGGACAGGTCTTTGGGCATGTCATATTCCGAAAGCTTCCTGAATGCGTGATCTGCCACGTCTATGTCCACGTCCTCCATGGCGGATTTTATTTCTTTCAGAAGGGATCTTACCGAAGCCTCATCGTAAGGCTTTAGGGGCCTGTTCCCGGGGGCATCCCCCGCGGAATGGGCCTTTTTCATCCTATCGAGTGTCTTTGTCCATTCATCCCGGAAAATGCCATGGACATTCCTTATCCTTCCGTAATCTTCATCCCCGGCCGCATATTCCAAAAGCTTCGCAAGGAAACTAAGGTCATCCTCCCCCACCATTGCGGCCGAGGTCTTCATGGAATGTACGAGAACCCTGTACTGCTTTAGGGTCTCATCGTGGGAACCATCCCCTTCAGGGAAGATCTCCCCGTAAAAACCGTCAAGTTTTTGTATCTCGGATCCCCCTATTCCTATGAAGTCTTTTATTAACTCTTCTTTTAATTTATCGTCAGAGGTTTGTCCCTGCTCTTTTTCCTTACTTTTTTCCTTTCTTTTCCCCTTCCTGATCTTTTCCACCGGAAGATATTCCCTTAGCATCTGCTCCATCCTTTGATACCGGATGGGCTTTGAAAGGAAGCCGTCAAACCCTATCCTTTCGTACTCCTCCTTCGCCCCCGTTATGGCGTTGGCGGTAAGGGCTATCACGGGCGTGTGGGGGTTTTTATATCCCCCATGGGCCTTCATGTCCTTAAGGACTTCTATCCCGTCAAGGTCCGGCATCATGTGGTCTAAAAGTATGAGGTCGTAGGTTTCTTTCTTTACGCATGCCAGAGCCTGCTGCCCTCCCCCTGCCTCATCTATATTTATCAGGGTATCTCTCAGGAGTCCCTTTACCACCTTGATGTTCATCGCATTGTCATCCACCACCAGGATTTTTGCGTCCGGGGCGCAAAAAGAGACCTCATAGGAATCCTTCTTTCCTTTCCTTTGGGCTTCCTTGAACCTTTGGGAGATATCCCCTATAGGCAAAGTATCCTTCACATCCTGCTCCAGGTCAAAGGAAAATACCGAACCTTTTCCATACTCGCTTTTGACCTCAAGGGTACTGCCCATAAGGGCTAGGAGCTTCTGGGTGATATTTATCCCAAGACCCGTTCCTTCGATATGCCTGCCCTGGCTTTCACCTATCCTCTCATACTCGGTAAACAGCCTGTCTATATCCTCTTTCCTTATCCCTCTTCCGGTGTCTGCCACCTCGAAATGCATAAGGGCGACCCTTCCTGTCACTGTGGTCTCCAAAGTAAGGGAGACCATGCCCTCATCGGTGTATTTTACCGCATTGTTCAAGAGATTGGTAAGTATCTGCCGTAGCCTTACGTCATCTCCCACGAGCCGTGAGGGGGTATCCCCATCAATATGTGTCTCCATCCTAAGGCCCTTGTCTTTGGCCTTTATGGTGATGAGGTTTACGGTGTCATGTATGAGGCTTGATGTATCGTAATCCGCAATGACCAGCTCCATCTTCCCCGACTCCACCTTGGATATGTCGAGGATGTCATTGATGATGGAAAGAAGGCTCTCGGCCGCGCCCTTTATGTCCCTGGCGTAGCCTTGTATTTTTTCGTCCTCCTCTTCCCTGATGATCATCTCATCCATACCTATCACGGCATTTATGGGAGTCCTTATCTCATGGGACATATTTGCCAGAAACTCTGACTTGGCCCTGTTTGCCTCATCGGCACGGATGGTCTCCAGCCGGAGCTTTTCCATGGTTTCTTCGAGCTTTATAAGATCCGGAGTCTCCATCACGAAGAGGGAGATCATTGCGGCTAGGGAGGCAAAATACATGACCAGAAGCACATGCTCAAAGAGGACCAATTGGAGAACGGCTCCTGACATCAGCATGAGGATGAACAGCCAAAACAGGGTATTTTGCCTGGTATCGAGCATCACCCTCCTTACCATCAGGTACCAAAGCCCTATGAGGAAGATGGCTACCAGCGTGGCATAGCACAGAAAATAATAAGGACCATGGATGTACTTTCCTTCTTCATTAAAGGTGAACACAAAGCCCATTTTGATATTGATTATCATCAAGATGATATACACTACCACTATCGCAAAACACAGGTAGTAAAATACCCCTATCCTGCCTTTCCCCACAAAGGCCACCAGGTACCGGACAAAACAAAGCGCCATGATGTCACTCAGTATGAAAAACACTGTGCTGGCAAAAATATTGAGGATAGGAGGAACCCTATCCCCATGGTCTATCATGGCGGCCGTCACCACATCCATTATTTCCGTAAAAAGAAGTACCACCACCATCTGGCGGTAACGCTGACTGGCGAGGGATACTTTCGGGTATTGCAGGTACAGGTAGAGGATGAGGATCGCCAAAAATCCTGTCGCTGCCACCTCGAAATAGATATTATACATAGTCCAATACTTTGTTTACCTCTTTGATGAGCATTTCCTTGTCCACGGGCTTTAGGATATAGCCCTTCGTCCCATACTTTAATACCTCTATTATCTTTTCCTTCTCCGAGGAATTCGTAACGAAAATGACGGGTATGTCCCTCATCCTCTCATCCTTCCTCATCTCTTCGAGGGTATCTTTGCCGCTCATGCCTCCCATCTCATAGTCCAAAAGGACCAGGTGCGGCCTCTTCCTGGGAATCTGCTTCAGTGCCTTCTCCCCCGAGGGCGCAAGGAAGATCTCGTATCCCTCCTCTTCGAGTATGGACTTCGTGGTCCGCAAGAACAAGGGTGAATCGTCCACTATCATAACCCTCTTTTTGTTCCCGGGGTCCTGTTCTCTCGTGAAGATCCTTTTTTGTTCTTTCAAAAGCTCTGTTTCTTCCAACAGCTCCCTCATAGCCTCTATCACCGAGTGCAATGCCACCGGACGAAACTTTCTCCTGAAATTAGAAGCCTGGCATTTGTCCGAGATCTTCTCCCAGTCCTCCTTGGATGTGACCACAAAGACGGGAATGTCCCGGCATTCATCCTCATGCCATTCGAGAAATCCCATGTTCAAATCATCGTCCCCACTCTGGCAGAAGATAAAAATATCCGGGGAGACCATACCATACAAGTCCTCGATATTTGTTATATCAAGATTGGATATTTGGATGTTGAACCTGGATGAAAGGCCTTCGCTTAAGGATCTCACCATGTCTCCGGGTTCACCTATCAATAGTACTTTTTCCATAGCATTTACTCCGATCTGTCATGTACGTGCTACTAAGGATCTGTTACAGAATAACTTTTATTTTTGAACAGCTCCTAAGGAACTGTGAGTTTTGCCCCTTTATACCTTATCAGGCTCTTCGTACTCTTCGCCCTTCTTGTCCACGGTGACCTTTTTCATCTTTTGCTCCCTTACGGGCCTGTCGCTGTAGTCGGTCTCTCCCTCAGCTATGGCGTTTACCACGTCCATCCCCTCTATGATCTTTCCGAAGGCCGCATAGTCACCGTCCAGGTGCGGGGATGTCTTGTGCATGATAAAAAACTGGCTCCCCGCGGAATCGGGCATCATAGACCTTGCCATGGAGAGGACTCCCTCCGTGTGCTTCAGGTTGTTTTCAAAGCCGTTGGAATTAAATTCTCCTTTAATCGAATACCCGGGGCCTCCCATTCCGCTCCCCTCGGGGTCACCACCCTGGAGCATGAATCCTTTTATCACCCGGTGGAATATAAGCCCGTCGTAAAATCCCTTATCTATGAGGGATATGAAGTTTCTCACTGTATTTGGGGCTATCTGCGGGTAGAGCTCCGCCTTCATTACGCTGCCATCTTCCATCTCTATCGTTACTATTGGGTTTTCCATGTGCTTTTTTCCTCCTTTGAAAAAAATCCGGCTCTAGTAATAGCAACCTTCCCCGGGTAGTGACTTACCTTAATCCAGTGCCCTTTCAATGTCTTCTACAAGGTCTGCTGCGTCCTCGAGACCCAGTGAGACCCTGATGAGCCCCGCAGGTATCCCTGCGGCCTTTAGCTGCGATTCATTCATCTGCCTGTGGGTGGTGGCCGACGGGCAAAGACAGCAGCTCCTTGCGTCCGCCACATGGGTCTCTATGGCGATAAGCTCCAGATTTTCCATGAAGCGCTCAGCCCTTTGTCTTCCCTCCACCTCAAAGGAGACCACGCCGCAGGATCCTTCCGGAAGGTATTTTTGGGCAAGGGGATAAAATTCATTTCCCTCCAGGGACGGATAGGATACCTTCACTATATCGTCCCTTTCCGAGAGATATTTTGCCACAGCCATCGCGTTATCCGCATGCCTTCTCATCCTTACATGGAGCGACTCGAGTCCGAGGTTTAGGTAAAAGGCATTCTGCGGGGACTGTATGGACCCAAAATCCCTCATGAGGTGGGCCGTGGCCTTGGTGATAAAGGCCCCTTCCTTACCAAACCTTTCCGCGTAGGTGATGCCATGGTAGGACTCATCCGGAGTGCACAGCCCCGGGAACTTTTCCGTATGGGCCATCCAGTCAAA
>CAJOPH010000035.1 GCA_905236805.1 uncultured Eubacterium sp.
GAGCCCATCTGGTAGGGGCGGTTTGGATTGAACACGTGGTCGCGGAACTGCTGAACCTTGTCCATATCCAGCATGTCCTTTAAGTCCTCGTAGTCCCATACCTCTATTTTCTGAAGCTCATGGGAGGTACGGAAGCCGTCAAAGAAATTGATGAAAGGAAGGCGTCCTTCGATGGCAGCTAAGTGGGCTACGGGAGCTAAGTCCATTACTTCCTGGACGGAAGCTTCGGAGAGCATGGCGCACCCCGTCTGACGACAGGCGTAAACATCAGAGTGATCTCCGAAAATAGCCAGCGCATGGGTGGATATGGTACGGGCAGATACGTGAAATACCCCCGGGAGTCTTTCGGCCGCTATCTTATAGAGGTTCGGGATCATCAGCAAAAGACCCTGGGACGCAGTGTAAGTAGTGGTGAGCGCACCTGCTGCCAAAGATCCATGTACGGTGCCTGCGGCTCCTGCCTCAGACTGCATCTCGGTGATCTGAAGGGTCTGACCGAAGACATTCTTCCTGCCGGCTACAGCCCATTCATCGGATACCTCGGCCATTACCGAGGATGGTGTGATGGGATAAATGGCCGCAACATCAGTGTACGCATAGGATACGTGAGCGGCGGCATTGTTGCCATCCATCGTTTTCATTTGACGTTTCATTAGATACCTCCTGAGTCACAATTGTATTTTGTTCACAATTGTATTTTATTAAATACAATGTCAATCATACCATTGAATCAGCTTTTTTGTCAACGAATACGGCAAAAAAACCACATACACTACATATTTTATTCCAAAATCATGGATAAATCAATGTTTTTTTGTGTTTTTACTTGAATTTTTTTTACAATATAAGTATAATATCATGCGGAAAATTTATAATAAGTGGATAAATGGAGATATTTTATCATGATAAGCGCAAATAATGTAACCTTAAGGATAGGCAAAAAAGCCTTGTTTGAGGATGTAAATATTAAGTTCACCCAGGGGAACTGCTATGGGATAATAGGGGCTAACGGGGCGGGAAAGTCCACGTTCCTTAAGATATTGAGCGGACAATTAGAGCCCACCAAGGGGGATGTGGCGATCACTCCGGGAGAGAGGCTCTCCATGCTGGAGCAGGACCATTTTAAATATGACGCATATGCGGTGCTTGACACCGTCATCATGGGAAACAAGCATCTTTACGAGATAATGAAGGAAAAGGATGCGATTTATGCCAAAGAGGACTTTTCGGATGAGGACGGGATAAGGGCCTCGGAGCTGGAGGCCGAGTTCGCGGAGATGGACGGGTGGAACGCCGAGTCTGATGCCGCAACCATCCTGAACGGACTGGGAGTAGATACTGACCTTCATTATTCGCAGATGGCGGATATGACGGGTGAGATAAAGGTCAAGGTTTTGCTGGCAAAGGCTCTTTTCGGAAACCCTGACATCCTGCTTTTGGACGAGCCCACGAATAACCTGGACTTAGATGCCATATCGTGGCTGGAGGAGTTTTTGATAAATTTCGAAAACACGGTCATAGTGGTATCCCATGACAGGTATTTCCTAAACAAGGTCTGCACGCACATAGCGGATATCGACTATGCGAAGATTACGCTATTTGCAGGAAACTATGACTTCTGGTATGAATCCTCGCAGCTGCTTATCAAGCAGATGAAGGAGGCAAACAAAAAGAAAGAAGAGAAGATAAAGGAATTAAAGGAATTTATTTCCCGCTTTTCCGCCAATGCGTCGAAATCAAAACAGGCAACATCCAGGAAAAAGGCATTGGAAAAAATAGAACTGGACGAGATAAAGCCGTCCAGCAGGAAGTATCCTTACATAGACTTTAGGCCCGAAAGGGAAATTGGAAACGAAGTGCTCACCGTGGAGGGTCTCTCAAAGACCATAAACGGCGAAAAAATATTAGACAACGTATCCTTCATCGTGGGACACGATGACAAGATAGCCTTCGTGGGCGGAAACGAGAGGGCAAAGACCGTTCTTTTTTCAATACTTTCCGGGGAGATGGAGCCTGATGAAGGAAATTACAAGTGGGGAGTTACCACTTCGCTTTCATATTTTCCCAAGGACAATACAAAGATATTTGATACCGACATGGTAATAGCAGACTGGCTGCAGCAGTATTCCGAGATAAAGGATTCCACCTATGTGAGGGGCTTCCTTGGAAGGATGCTTTTCCCGGGGGATGCGGGAATAAAGAAAATGAGGGTCTTGTCGGGAGGAGAGAAGGTAAGGGTTCTTCTTTCGAGGATGATGATAGAAAACGCGAATGTTTTGATCTTTGATGAGCCCACAGACCACCTTGACATGGAGTCCATCACCGCCTTAAATAACGGGATGATAAGGTTCAAGGGAGTGATACTTTTCTCATCAAGGGACCATCAGGTGGTAGAGACCACGGCAAACAGGATAATAGAGATCCTGCCGGAGGGAAATATAGTGGACAAGGTGACCACGTATGACGAGTACTTAGAGAGCGATGAGATGGCAAGGAAGAGGCAGGGAGTATCTGTCATAATAGATGACGATGAGGATTGATATATGTATTTAGCAATATGCCGGGGAGGGATTATTCATGGTAAGAGCGGTAGTCGGAGCTAACTGGGGGGATGAGGGAAAAGGAAAGATCACGGACATGCTGGCAGGGCAGGCCGATATCATAGTGCGTTTCCAGGGGGGAGCAAACGCGGGCCATACGATAATAAATGATTATGGCAGGTTTGCGCTTCATACCCTGCCATCGGGTGTTTTCCGTGACCATACCACCAGCGTCATAGGAAATGGGGTGGCACTAAATATCCCCATCCTTATCAGCGAAATAGAAGGGATCACGTCAAGGGGAGTGCCAAAGCCGCATATTCTGGTATCAGACAGGGCGCAGATGGTGATGAGCTACCATATTCTTTTGGACGAATATGAAGAAGAAAGGCTTGGGGGAAAGTCCTTTGGCTCCACCAAATCCGGCATAGCCCCGTTTTATTCGGACAAGTTTGCGAAGATAGGCTTCCAGGTAAGCGAGCTTAATGACGATGAGGCGTCATTGAGAGAAAAAATAAAAAACATCTGCGAAAGAAAGAACGTCCTTATGGAAAGCCTTTACCACAAGCCTCTCCTTAATGAGGATGATATCTATGCGGAGCTTATGGATTACAAGGAGAAAATCTCCCCCTACGTGACGGATGTGTCATCATACCTCAGGGAGGCCTTAAAGTCAGGCAAGGAGGTATTATTGGAGGGGCAGCTGGGAACCTTAAAAGACCCCGACCATGGTATCTATCCCATGGTAACATCTTCTTCCACCCTGGCAGGTTACGGCGCCATAGGGGCAGGCATCCCTCCGTATGAGATAAAGGACGTCATAGCCGTGTGCAAGGCGTATTCTTCGGCCGTGGGAGCGGGGGAATTCGTAAGTGAGATATTGGATGAAAATGAAGCGGAAGAATTAAGAAAAAGGGGAGGGGATTCGGGAGAATACGGGGCCACCACCGGCCGCCCCAGGCGCATGGGGTGGTTTGACATACCTGCTTCCAGGTATGGGTGTCTGCTCCAAGGGGCAACCCAGGTGGCTTTCACGGTGCTCGATGTTTTGGGATACCTTGATGAGATACCTGTGTGCGTGGCTTATGAGACTACCGAAGGTATAGTCACCGATTTTCCGACCACTTCGCTGTTAAAGAACGCAAAGCCCGTTTATGAAAAGCTTCCGGGATGGAAGTGCGATATCCGGGGAATACGAAAATACGAAGAGCTTCCGGAAAACTGCAGGAAATACATAGAGTTCATAGAAGAAAGGCTTCAGGTACCTATCACCATGGTCTCTAACGGTCCCGGAAGGGAAGATATTATATACAGGAAATAATTATGGATCCGCAGACCATGAGAAACATTCATATTTTTCATGGTCTGCGGTCTTTTATGTAAAAAAAATATACTTATGAATGATTTTTTGGATATGGAAAAAGAAGATTTATCGGCAGACGAAAAAGAATACTATAAAAAGCTTGTAAAATTCCGTAACAGTGCGGCAAACAGGTTCGCCATGTATACGGGAGTAAGGATTACGGATATAGGTCCCGGCTGGGCTATGGGAGAGATAAAAATAGAACTCCACAATACCAATCCGATAGGGTCTGTACACGGTGGATGCATATTCACCCTTGCGGACTCCGTGGGAGGGGCGGCCGCCTCGTCCAGGAAGAGACCTGCCACCACCGTAAACAGTGGAATAAATTACCTAAATCCCGCAATGGCGGATAATACCAAAATGCTTTACGCAAAGGCCAAAGAGAGGAAGGCCGGAAAGAGTACCTGTGTATATGACATCGAGGTGACAGACCAGGACGGAAGGCTAATAGCCACCTCCACCGCCACGTATTTTTACCTAAAGGGTGAATTGAAGATATGCGAAGGGAGTCTCCCCGGGCTTGGAACGGTGCCTTAAGGCGGCTTTGGTTTACTATTTAAGAAAAGAAGATACCTATGAAATTTATTTCGTGGAACATAGACGGGGTAAATGCCATGTCCCGTAATATAAATTTTGCCAATCACCTCTTAAGGTGGAAAGCTGATATCATAGCAATACAGGAGACAAAGACCTTCACAAAAGATAAAAGGCTTTTATTTCCGGGCTATTATGACTATTGGAGTTTCCATGAGACATGCAGGCTTCCGTCAGCGCAGTCGGGGACAATGGTGCTAACCAGGCATAAGCCAAGGAAAATCTCCACCTCGTTCCCTGATGATCCGGGGTTTGACACGGAGGGGCGTTTAATCATCCTGGAATTTGACTTTTACTACTTTGTGAATGTCTATGTTCCCAATTCACAGGATGATGTTGCGGGAAGATCCAAAGAAAGATCATTGGTACGCAAGGATTACAGGATCAGGTTTGACAGTCTTCTTAATGACTGTGTGAAAAAGATGAATGAGGAAAAGTACGTGATCCTTTGTGGGGATTTTAACGCTGCGATATCATCAAAAGACATGAGCCAAAACAGTAAATGGCAGGACAAAGAAGGATTTTCCAAGGATGCAAATGCGGATTTGAAGCAGCTTGAAGAGTTTGGATTACTTTTTTGTATCGGAAGGGCTTTGTGATCTTATCGAGGATGCAAAGATATATGTGAACGAAAGGGGCTCCGATCACGCCCCGGTCATGCTCGAAATCGATATGTCCAAGCCGGTCGCAAACAGGGAGGATTTAGCAAGGCTTACTTATACAGATTTGAGGCGCAAAGAAGATCAGCATATTTATTATTACTCGATCCTTGGGAAAAAATGTATTGGCAAAACAGGAAAAAACGTTAATGAAACCATTGAAGATGGAAGATATGACCTTACCCTTGCCTGGGAGAGCATAGACTGGGATTCTGCCGAAACACATCTTCAAAAGATGCAGGGCGCGCTTGCCAAGGCGGCTTATTCCTATGATATGGGAAAGATCAAAAAGTGGCAGTTTAAGATCGTGACAAGCCTGGATGCCAAGTTACTTGCGGTAAGAGATGTGACGGCAAGGAAGGCAGAAGTGGGGGTCGACCATATTAAATGGACATCAGCCAATGAAAAGATGAAGATCAGGCTCTCCTCGCAATTTATCTCCTTCTACGTAGTGTCATTTTCCTTCAAATCTCAAGAGTCTTCCGGAAAATTTGAATTCTCCGACCCATAAATTCTTTCCGTCAAAACAAAGGTTTCTTGGCATAAACAACGTATCCGTGTCGGTTGCGCGTACGGGGTAGGAGTTAGTTGTTGGCCTCCGCTCCCGTATATCGTAAAAGCAAAGCGTGCCCTTAGGAATAACTTTATCGCTTCATTTCACATACCTTTCGATCCCGCAGGTATGAGTCTTTTCCTTTTCATCATAATTGATACCCACGAAGATCAGGTTCCCCTCGTAATGGGAGAGACAGTCGAAATACTTTTTTTCTTTTATCTGATCAAGGGCGCTTTCGGTGCAGCCATTCTTTTTTAATTCTATA
>CAJOPH010000036.1 GCA_905236805.1 uncultured Eubacterium sp.
AATCATCCGCAGGCGAATCATCCGTGACATCTGTTACATAGACCCCCACGGGGAGGCCGTATTTTTGCGAGAGCTGCCCGGTGATGCCCGTTACCTTCACCCCCAGGTAAGGTATTTCCTCTCCGTTTGAAAGCTTTTCCATGAGGGGCTTTAACTGCGAGATGGCTATTGCCGACAGCGACGTGCCGCTGTTTGTGGGGGATATGATCCCTACCACCTCACCTTCCGGCGTGATGAGTACTCCGGATCCTTCCGGGGATGCGCCTATGTCGGTGGTAAATACGGTATACGAGCCGTCGTCCACGTTCCACCTGGTCCTGGTGGATATGACGGTGCCCGCGACCACGGTATTTGACCCAAACAGATTGTAGCCTGCCGCAATGACCACATCGCCCCTGTTCGTGTCATTGGAATTGCCAAGTCCTGCTGCCTCTGCCGTCTCCAGGGTGGATGACGAAACAGAGGATGCGTCTACCTCCACCACCGCGAAATCCGTCACGCTGTCATGTGACAGCTCTTTGGCACTTACCACGTCTCCCTGCCTGAAGGTCACCTCTATGTCGTCAGCGTCCGAAATGTCGCTGTACCTGGCAAGGATGAGGAGCTTTTTTGAAGTTTTTTGGATGATGATCCCGGCGGATATGGTGGATGTCTCGTAGTCGGTATCAAAAATATCCCTGGCGCTCTTTATCCCACCTATCTGAACGATGGAACTTCTGGCATCATGGCCCGTCCGGTAAAGACGCCTGTAGACATTCTCATACTCGGTCACAGCATCATCCGTGGCCTCCTCGGACATGATGGCTTCTCCCGACTCATCGACATCATCCACAAAGGAATCCTCCGAAATATCTCCCGAAACGGCGCCATCTCCCGGAATGGACACATGCTCACCCGTCAAAGCCCCTTCCAGGGTGGGGAAGAGGTACGAAGACGACAGATAAGCCGCACCCCCAAAAAGAATTCCCAATACGGGCGCCAATATGACATATGCAATTATCTTTCTGTGGTTCAAAGGCCTTTCCTTTATCTTTTCCCTGATAAACTCATAGCCTTCTTCATCGGAATCAAGACCGCTGCCTCTGTATTCTTGAGAGTTTTTATCATTTTCAGACATGGCACCTACCCTTACACACAACAAGTCTTTCAGTAGTGTACTACATACATATGAACTCGGTATGAACAATTTTCGTATAGTCAACGACAAAAAGTTGCATTATTCGTAAAAATAATGTAAAATAATATTTATGAACAAAAAAGCTTTACATACATTAGAATATGACAAGATAATAGAACGTCTGGCGGGGTACGCCCAGACCGACGAAGGCATAAGGAAGTGCAGGGGTCTTCGGCCTCTTTCCAACATCGATGAGATACAGGGGCTGCAAAAACAGACCCGGGACGGGCTGGAGCGCCTCATAAAATGCGGTGACATAACCCTCTCCGGTATAAAAGACCTCTCCGACACCTTCAAAAGGCTGGAAATAGGCAGTGTCCTTAATACCTATGAGCTGCTGTCGATAGGAGCTGTTTTGACCTGCGCCAAAAGGGCGGTTTCCTATGATGCCCAACGCTCTGAATCCAAAAGGGACTCCCTGTCGGGGTATTTCAGGGATTTGAACCCCCTCGTGTCCGTAGCCTCCGAGATTTCCAGGTGCATCATCTCGGAAACGGAGATCGCGGACGATGCATCCCCCGCGCTAAAGGCTATAAGGCGGCGCCTTTCCGAATTTAATTCCAAGATCAAGGCCCAGGTGAATTCCATGCTGAATTCATCCGGTATGAAGACCTATCTCCAGGATTCGATAGTCACCATGAGGGACGGGCATTACTGCCTTCCGGTGAAGGCCGAATACCAGGGCAATGTCTCCGGGGTCATCTACGACAGGTCATCCACAGGCTCCACGGTATTCATAGAGCCTTCTTCCGTCACCAAAATGAACAATGAGTTTTTGGACCTGCAGATAGAAGAAGAAAAGGAAATAGAAAAAATCCTGGCGCGCTTAAGCTCCTTGGTCTCTGAGGAAAGACAAGCGATCGTGGATGATTACAATATCATAGTGGCGCTGGATTTCATATTTGCCAGGAGTACCCTGGCGGAAAAAATGAACGCTACCCGTCCCGAATTTTGTGGGCCGGGGGACGAGAAGCTGATACGCCTCAAAAAGGCGCGCCATCCGTTGCTGGATCCCCAAAAGACGGTTCCCATCAATGTCTCCATAGGCGATGGTTATTCCCAGCTCATCATAACGGGTCCAAATACCGGTGGGAAGACCGTGACCTTAAAGACCGTGGGGCTTCTTTCCCTGATGGGCCAGGCCGGTCTCCATATTCCCGCCAACGAGGAAAGCCGCCTGTGCGTATTCAATGAAATATACGCCGACATAGGGGATGAACAGTCCATAGAACAGAGCCTGTCCACCTTTTCTTCCCACATGAAAAACATCGTATACATCATGGGACATGCAGACCGAAATTCCCTCGTACTCTTTGATGAACTGTGTTCGGGGACAGATCCCGCCGAGGGTGCTGCCCTTGCCATATCCATCCTTTCTTCGCTCCTGGAAAAGCATATATTCGCGATGTCCACCACCCATTACTCGGAGCTTAAGGTCTATGCGCTATCTACCGATGGAGCGGAAAACGCATCCTGTGAATTCGACGTGGAGACCCTCTCCCCTACCTACAGGCTCCTCATAGGAATCCCCGGAAAGAGCAATGCCTTTGCCATATCCAAAAAGCTGGGCCTTTCAGATGCTTTGATCACAAAGGCAAAAGAGCAGCTCTCTACAGAGACGATAGGATTCGAAGACCTTATTTCGGACCTGGAAACCAGGCGCATCCACATCGAGGAAGAAGAGATCAGGGCTTCCCAAAAAAGAAGGGAAGCCGATTCCCTCCAGGAAAAGCTCGACTCATGGGCCCAAAAGACCGATGACCTGCGCAACCAAATACTCGAAGACGCAAGACAGCAGGCTTCCAAAATCCTAAAAGAGGCAAAGGACAAGGCCGATGAATCCATCAGGAACATAAACAAATACGGCTCCTTCATCCCATCGGAGAAGGACGCTGTCAGAAAACTGGAAAAAGAAAGGGCATCCCTGCGGGAATCCATTTCCAAGGTCACGCAAACCCCGGAAAAGAAAACTAACAAAAAGGTACGTACGGAGCCTTTGACAGATCCAAAGCTTCTTAAGATCGGGGATACCGTGAAGGTCTTGTCAATGGACATGAAGGGCACCGTGCACACCCTCCCCGACCCTAAGGGAAACCTGACCGTCCAGATGGGCATACTGAAATACCAGGCAAATGTTTCAGACGTTCTTCTCATCAAGGAAGAGTCCCTCAAGGAAAAATATTCGAGAAAAGGAAAAAGGGGCGGGGACGTAAGGATGTCTTCCATTTCATCTTCCCATGCATCGAATGTTTCCACCGAGATCAATCTCATAGGAAAGCGCGCCGAAGAAGCCATCATTGCTCTGGACAAGTACCTGGACGATGCGGCCTTAGCCCACCTATGCCAAGTAAGGATAGTCCATGGAAAGGGTTCGGGAATATTGAGGCAGGCTGTTTCCGAACATCTAAAGACAGTGCCTTATGTATCCGATTTTCACCTGGGGGAATTCGGGGAAGGAGATACCGGGGTGACCATAGCCACGCTGGACGTTTGACTGACGAGTATAATTCATGTTTAATTACCGGAGGTTTGTATTATGAATACCACACAGAAGATATTGGTAGTAGATGATGACGAGAGCATAGCAGAGTTGATATGCCTGTACCTGGAAAAGGAACTGTTTGGCACGAAAATGGTCCATGACGGGGAGGAAGCCTTAAGGGTATTTGATTCCTACCAGCCGGACCTGGTGATCTTAGACCTCATGCTTCCCGGAATGGACGGGTACCAGGTATGCAGGGAGCTTCATTCAAAATCCCGGGTGCCGGTCATAATGCTCTCTGCCAAGGGAGAGGTGTTTGACAAGGTGCTGGGACTGGAATTGGGGGCTGACGACTATATCATAAAGCCCTTTGACAACAAGGAGCTGACCGCCAGGGTAAAGGCTGTCCTGCGCCGTTACCAGTCCTTCTCGGAGGATGAAGCGTTAGAGAGGGAAAAGCTTGTCACCTACAAGGACCTTAGCGTAAACCTTTCGAATTATTCCGTGACCCTTAGGGGAGAGCACATAGACATGCCTCCCAAGGAGCTGGAGCTGTTGTATTTCCTGGCTTCATCCCCAAACCAGGTGTTTACTAGGGAGCAGCTGTTGGACAATATCTGGGGGTACGACTACGTGGGGGATACCAGAACCGTGGATGTGCACGTGAAAAGGCTTCGTGAAAAAATTCACGAAAATGACGACTGGAACATAGCGACCGTCTGGGGCATTGGCTACAAATTCGAGGTAAGTGAATGAAACGCTCTTTGTTTTTGTCCCTTGCCCTGGGGTTTGCGGCATTTTATGTGGCATCCTTCCTGTGCACCTACTGCCTCATCGCGCCTGATGTGGAAAAAAAAGCCATCTCCGATGAAGCAGATGCCCTTTATGATGAGGGATATTCCATAGCCAATACCTTTGTCTCATATTATTACAACCAGGAGATTACCTTAGGGGAGCTCTATGAGCAGATCAGCGTACTGTCGCAATACATGGATGTGACTATCCTCGTGCTAAACAGTACGGGAAACGTGATAGTGGACTCATCGGATCCGGACTTTGATGAAGATGATCTTTCCTTTAGGAGCATTGACGGCTTTGACGCTTCGGACTTTGATAAGGGCTCCTACAATGTCGGGGATTTTTACACAACCTTTGATACACCCATGCTAAACGTCCTTGCCCCCATCACTTTTGACTACCAGGTCAGGGGATACATAACCCTCCACAAGCCATACTCCGGGGTGGTATCGGATGTGAACAGTATGGTAAACAGGATATACCAGACCCTCACCATAGCCTTCGCGATCTCGCTCCTTCTTTTAGCGTATATTATTTTCCTGATGGTTCTTCCCCTGAGGAAGATTTCCAAAGTCGCCAGGAAATATGCGAGGAGCGATTTTTCCGAAAAGCTCGACACCTCCCGCTCTGACACGATAGGCCAGATAGCAAAGTCCCTGGACGCCATGGGGTATGAGCTCGACACCCTGGAAGAAGACCAGCGCAAATTCGTATCCAATGTCTCCCATGATTTCAGGTCTCCCCTCACCTCCATAAAGGGATACGCGGTCGCCATGCAGGATGGCACTATCCCCGCGGAAAAACAGGAAAAATACCTGGGTATAATAGTCTACGAGGCGGAACGTCTGACAAAGCTCACCGAGGATCTTCTTTCCCTGAACCAAATGGGACGAAAGGGTGCTCTCCTGAATATCGCTCCCTTTGACCTTATCGATGAAATAAAAAAGACGGCCGCCACCTTCGAAATGGCCTGCCGAAAGAAATCCATTTCCTTCGACCTCATCCTCACGGGCGAAGAGGCCACGGTAATGGGCGACGTGGGACGTATCAGGCAGGTTCTCTACAATCTCTGTGACAATGCAATAAAATTTTCCATGGAAAAATCCGTGGTGACGATAGAGACCACCGAACGAAATGACAAGATCTATGTATCCGTAAAAGACACGGGGACAGGCATCTCCAAAGATGACCTTCCCAAGATCTGGGACCGCTTTTACAAGGCTGACCAATCCAGGGGAAAGGACAAGAAAGGCACGGGGCTGGGTCTTGCCATAGTAAAGGAAATAATATCCCTCCACAACGAAGATATCACCGTGGTAAGCACCGAAGGTGTGGGGACGGAGTTTACATTCACGCTGACAAAGGCATAAAAAGGCGCTCGTCTAATCGAGCGCTTTTTCTATCTCTTCGAGCAGCATCCTTTTTATTGGGGGCTTTAGGAGATATCCCTTCGGATGAAGGTCGAGGACGGCCTTCACATGTTCCCTGTCTCCCACCCCTGTAAGGAAGATTACCGGGATGTAGGAAAGATCCTCGTCTGCCCGGATCATTTCTAGGGTCTGTTTTCCATCGCAAACGGGCATCTCATAATCCAGCAGGATGAGGTCGGGGCGCCTCTTGCCTATGGCGGTCATGGCCTTCATACCGGAATTGGCCAGGGTGACATCATAGTCATCCTCCAGCATGGACTTTATAGATCTTAATGTCTGGGCATTATCGTCCACTATGAGGATGCGCTTTTTGTCCGAGTCCTCGTACTTGGTCGCCTCCTCCATCACCACCTGCGGAATGAGGGAGAGCCTCTCGCAGATCTTTTCAAAGACCACCGTGTTCTCCAGTGGACGTATCAGGCTGTGATACTGCTCCCCTTCATAGTATTTGAAATACTTCTCCTGCTCGGACTCGGTCCCAAGAGTAAGGACCGGCACATCTTTGTGGTCGGTCGTGATCTTGTTGAAGATCACCGGCTCAAATTCAGCCCCTATCAGTGATATCAATATCAGATCAGGATCAAAGACCTTCAGCATGCTTAGCGTCACCTTTTTGTTTTCCGAGCACAGCTGCATGTAAAAGTACCGGGAAAGGAACGCATTAAGGTCATTTACCGTATCGTTCATTTTCCCTATCAGCAAAACCTTTTTCATATATCAATATCCTCCATGCCTATATTCTCCATACCTATATTTTCCATTCCAATATCCTTTTTACCAATATCCCCCGCAATGATCCGGGGCGTTACATTTTTCCTTCCATCAATTCCTTTATTATTTCCTCACACAGATCTCCGTCAAGGTCTGAAACAGCCGCGCACAGACCGGAAATGGATTCCATTATTTCGTCTGTATAATCGTATTTTAACAATTCCTTCGCAGCCTCGTCTGCCGCGTCCGTTTCAAAATCCTCCATGGCCACGCGTATTTTTTCCAAAAGGACGATCACCTCATCCCTGTCAAAGGGAATCTTTTCTTTCGCCTCTCTCTCACCCATGCCAAAGATGCCTTTGAGCTTATCCTTGTATGACCTCCATTCTTCCACAAAGACATCATGAAGCCTTTCGATCCTGTCCGTATCCCCATCAGCCGCGGCATACTCTAATATCTTAGCCATGCCGGCCAGGGGCACTATCCCAATGGTTGCGGCAACACTCTTCATGGCATGCACCGCAATCCGGTAATCCTCCATATTTCCTTCATTATGGAAGTCATCAAGCCTGTCTGCGGATAATTCGACAGACTCATAGAAATCTACCAAAGTCTGCCTTACTATCTCATCCTCCATGAGATGAAGGTAGGCGTAATTCCAGTCGAGCCCTTCCACTGCCGGAATATCCTTTGGGGGTATCCCCTCCGTCTTCCTGCTCTTTTCATAGGCTTCCACATGATCATCCTCATCCTCATCAACGGGCACAAGGAGACTTTCGGGAAGATTGGTCACGATGGCTTCTTCCAGCTTTTCCGAGACCACGGGCTTTGACAAAAATCCGTCAAAGCCTTCCTCCAGATACATCTCCTTAGCCCCGGCTACGGCGTTTGCGGTCAATATGTATATCGGCGTATCCTTGTTTGGAGAATCCTCAAGCTTTCTTATCCTGTGCATGGCCTCTATTCCATCCATCTTTGGCATCATGTGATCCATAAAGATGATATGGTAGTGTTTTTCCTTTGCCTTTTCTATCGCTTCAAACCCGGACGATGCGGTATCAGTATTTACCCGGGTAGCCTTCAAAAGCCCCTTTATGACCTTTAGGTTTACGACATTGTCATCCACCACCAGAATGTCTGCGCCGGGTGCGGCAAACCGTACATGGTATTCGTAATTTTCCTCCATATGGGATATCCTGTCGGAAAAACGTCCCATGGGTGTCTGGTCCATGACCTTCTGGGTGATGTCAAAATAAAAGGTGGAGCCCTCACCATAGACGCTGTCCACCTCCAGGCGGCTGTCCATCATGTACAGAAGCTGCGTGGTGATGTTCATCCCCAGACCCGTGCCTTCTATGTTCCTGTTTCTTTGCTCTTCTATCCTCTCATACGGCGTAAACAGCTTCGGAATATCCTCCTGCTTTATGCCGATCCCTGTATCTGCCACCTCCACGTGCAGGTCGTAATATCCCTTCTCATCCACATTGGGATGTCCCGAGATCCTCATGGAGACATCTCCCTCGTGGGTGTATTTTACCGCATTGGTCAGTATGTTCGTTATGACCTGGCGGATCCTTACATCATCCCCGAAATATTTTGACGGTATATCCTCCCTCACATCCACATTAAGCTTCAGCCCCTTGGCCTTTGCCCTGGGAAGGATCATGTTTACCAGGTCGTTTATCACGCTGGACAGGTCGTACTCTACAGGCACTATCTCCATCTTGCCTGAATCTATCTTGGAAAAATCCAAGATGTCATTGATCAGGGAAAGAAGGGTTTTTCCCGATGAGAGTATGTCGGCGGCATATCCTCTGATATGCTTTTCTCCGGACTCCCTCAGGATCATCTCGTCCATGCCCAAAACGGCGTTTATGGGGGTGCGTATCTCATGGGACATATTGGCCAGAAAATCCCCTTTGGCCCGGTTCGCTATTTCCGCTTCCTTTCTCGCCTCGTCCGCGTCTTCCTTTGCCTTCACCAGGCTTTCATTTTGTTCCTCCAGCCGTGTGGCATAGGCCTTGAGCCGGGCGGTGTGGCTTTCCGACATAGCTACTATGGAATCTATCGTCGTGGCGATACAAAATACCATCATCAGGAAGGCTATCGCAGCTCCCGTCCAATAGCTTCCCTGGAAATAGTACCTCCTCAATATGGAAATGGCGTTTCCCGCAACAAGGGATGCCACCCCCAAACTCTGGGTCCATAAATGCCACCTTCTCCTGAGCCTGATCTGTCTTTGGGAAATGGCCAAGATCAAAAGCACGGCCGTTGCGAAAAGGCATCCCATGGACACCAGCTGCAGGTCACCCAGCCTGAATATATTCATGAAGTTAATGGTATGCAGGGTGCACGCTGCCACCACATTTATCGCGAAAAAAGCCACGGAAACCCGGGGGCAGACTTCAAGGAGGGTGTCCTTAAAGGCATACATCAAAAGGACCGGCATCATGATAAAGCACGCCTGCTCCAGCGTGTAAAAAAACGTCACGTTCGAGAAAAAAGTGATGAGTATCTCTGTCTTTACAAAGGTAAATACCAAAATATCCAAAAACAGCAAAAACAGCCTGAAAAGCCCCTGGCTTTCCCTTCCGCCAAAGCTCGACAATATCCCCATCGTAAAGATTCCCACGGCGGATATCAATATCACGAGGCAGAAGAACAGCGGCAGCATCTGTGAACCCAGCACCGATGTGATGGCGGCGTCCCTTTCGCCCACCCTTATCTCCTCAAGTACTATGACCCTCCCGTGGGCTACGCGGTCTAACGAAATGATTATGGTGCTGTTCGAAAGCGAATTCGGAAGATCCACCAGGATCTCCCCGCTCTCCGAAAGGTCGCTCCTGTCGCCCCTCGAACCTCCCATGTGCCATGCGTCCCCTGATTCGCCCTCCCTGCCGGGTAACATGGCGTCTTCGTTGCGCCTTTCATCCCGCGACAGCGGTGAAACGCCCGCCGCATCACCGGATTCTCCCCGTCCATTGAGGTTCTTCCCGTTCATTTCTTCATTCATGTAACCCGAAAAGAACAAGGGTCTGTCGTCCACCTGCACTACCATGGCCGCATTTCTCATGTTCATGGACAGGGCAAGACCCGCATAGGAGTCATCCAGGGTATTGGAAATGAACATAGTGTCACCCTTGTTTACGGGTACGGAAAATGGGAGGGTTATCTCCTCGGATGTTCCATCCTCATAGGTGATGGTCCACCCTTCCGAAAAATTATAGGTCACCCCCACGGCCGTTGCGGCTTCCTCCGCGGAAAACATGGGGACAGAGGCAACAAGCAAAAGCACCGTGATGACGGTGATACACGCAATGGGGATAATGGTATTTATTTTCTTCATGCCGATACTCCTAATCCCATTCGTACCTGGTCTCCATCAGGTACAGACCCTGCGGAGGAGCCGTGGGTCCCGCAAGACTCCTGTCTTTGGACTTTATTATACCGGGGATGGCTTTGGGGGGTATCTTTCCTTCCCCCACCCTGATCAGTGTTCCCACAATAATCCTTACCATGTTGTAGAGGAATCCTTCCCCCTCCACCCTTATGGTAATTATATCACCTTCCGTGATCACTTTGCAAGAGCTAAGTGTGCGCACGGTATCTGTCACTTCTTTTTTTTTGGTGGCAAATCCCACAAAATCATGCCGCCCCTCAAAGTACCCCGCTGCCTCATCCATGGCTGCCACATCCAGGTCTTCATACAAAAAATGCGCATAATTTCTGAGCATGGGATCGGGGAGCTTTGTGTTTAATATCCTGTACTCATAGACCTTGCCAAGCGAATCATACCTGGGATGAAAATCCATGGGCACTTCCAAAGACTCACGGACCACTATATCCCCGGGAAGCCTTGCGTTAAGGGCGTATTTGTACCTGTCGGCCGGCATCATGAGCCCGGATTCAAAGGCCGCGGCCGCCCCATAGGCATGGACTTTTGCATCCGTCCTCGATGCTCCCACCACCCTGGTTTCTTTTCCCAAAAGGTCTGATACCGCCTCATCGAGCCTTTTTTCCACGGTATTAAGGTTTCCCTGCACCTGGTATCCATGATACCCCGTGCCGTCATAGGAAATGATCAGTAATATTTTTTTCATAGCTTTTTAGAAAATGATATCCCCCAAATGCACATACCTTCCTGCCAGGATCACCCCCGCAAGGTATGCCGCCAGGATGATATATCCGATGACCTCCCTTTTTCCTGTCCTTAGGGGATTTAATCTGGTCCTTTTTCCTCCCCTGTAACCCCTGGCCTCCATGGCCAAAGACAGCTCATCGGCTCTTCGAAAGGCCGATACGAACAAAGGCACCAACAAAGGCACCATGTTTTTGGTCCTCTTTATGATGTTTCCCGACGTAAAATCCGCCCCCCTTGACTCCTGGGCTCTCATGATCTTTACGGCCTCTTCTGAGAGTATCGGTATGAACCTTAGGGCAATGGACATCATAAGGGCTATCTCATGGACGGGCACCTTCACCCTTGAAAGCGGGGAAAACAAAGACTCCATCCCATCCGTCAGGGAATTGGGGGTGGTGGTAAGGGTGAGGATAGACGTGCCTACCACCAGGTAGGACAGCCTTACGAACATCCTGCATGCGCTGATGATGCCCCTGTCTGTAAAATGAAGGATCCCAACGGCAAAAACCTCCATCCCCGGGGTGAAGATAAGGTTAAAAAACACGGTGATGATGAGAATGAACAAAACAGGCCTCATGCCCCTTAGCATAAAGGAAACAGGTACCCTTGATAAAATGATCGCGGTAACCAAAAATAAAGAGATCAAAAAAAAGCTTGCGATATTGCCGAATACGAATACGGAAATAATAAATACGAAAACCCCCATAAGCTTGCACCTGGGATCTAGCTTGTGGAGGATGGAATCTGCAGGATAATATTGTCCGAAAGTAACGTTCCTAAACATGTTTTTTACTCTATATTCATGGTGTTGTACGACTCCCATATCGCGGTGGCCACTTCTTTTTTTGTCACGGGATTTTTCTCGATAACGTATCCGTTCTTCCTTAGTTGCTTTACTATCTTTACGGTCTCGGGGAGGTTTAGTCCCGTATCATTGAATGCATCCGAATAAAATACCTCCGCCCTGCTCCCGTCCAGCAATACCCTTCCGTCCTTCATGGCTATTACCCTGCCCGCGTATTCCGCCGCATCATCCATGTCGTGGGTGGTAAGTATCACGGTAATCTTCCCGTCATCATGAAGCCCCCTAAGAAGCCCCAGTATCTCCCTTTTTCCTTCGGGATCAAGACCCGCCGTCGGTTCATCCAGAACCAGATACTTTGGCTCCATCGCCAAAACCCCCGCTATTGCCACCCTTCTTTTCTGGCCTCCCGAAAGGTCAAAGGGGGAGACGGTATATGCGTCTATGGGAATCCCCACCCTTTCCAATGCCTCCGAGGCCCTTACCAGGGACTCATCTTCGGAAAAACCCATGTTCAACGGCCCGAATGAGACGTCCTTCAGCACCGTCTCCTCGAAGAGCTGGTACTCAGGATACTGAAATACCAGCCCCACACTGAAGCGAAGCTCCCTTAATGAAAAATCCCTGTCATATATGTCCTGCCCGTCAAAGAGCACATCCCCCGAGGTGGCCTTTAGAAGCCCGTTTAATATCTGGACCAGGGTGGATTTGCCCGACCCGCATTCCCCGATGATGGCTATGAATTCATTTTCAGATATTTTTAGGGAAATATCCGAAAGGGCGTTTTTGGCAAACGAAGTCCCTGGGGAATATATGTGATCCACATGATTTAAAATAATGCTCATCCGATTAAAAAATCCACCAGCCCTTCACTGGTCATGATATCCGGAACACCCATCCCCAGCGCCCTGAGGTAATCTGCTATCTCGGCGGAAGGGGTACGGCTAAGTCCCCATCCGTATAAAGCATCGCCTTCGGCAAAGATTTCAGACGGCGTACCGGACTTTACTATTTTTCCGTCCCCCATCACGTATACATGATCGGAATATATTACCTCACCCATGAAATGCGTGATATTGATAATGCCCGTCCCCTCCCCATGGAGCTTTTTCGCGGTTTCCATTACCTCATCCCTGGCCCTTGGATCCAGCATGGAGGTGGCCTCGTCCAGGACTACGCACTTTGGCCGCATGGCCAGGATTCCCGCTATCGCAGCCCTTTGCTTTTGTCCTCCCGAAAGATTGCTGATGATGTCCTTCCCTAAGGATTCCATCCCCACAGATCCCAGCGCCTCATCCACCCTCAGCCGCATTTCATAAGGGTCAAGGCACATGTTTTCCAGGCCAAAGGCCACATCCTCTTCCACCACGTTTGCCACGAACTGGTTGTCGGGATTCTGAAATACCATGCCTACCTTTTCACGGACGGGATAAATATTTTCCGGATCCGCGAGGTCTTTTCCGTCCACGTAAAGCACCCCGCCCGAGGGATTGAGTATCCCTATCAGGAGCCTGGCAAGGGTGGATTTTCCGGAGCCGTTTTTCCCTAAAATGGTGACGAAATCCCCTTCCTCTATGGAGATGTCAATCCCGTCCACGGCCACCTTCTCCCCATCGGGATTATTCTCCTCATCCCTGATGATGTATTCATATGTGAGGTCTTTGGAATCTATGAAATTCATTATTTTATATCCTTGTGATTCGTGATAAACCTCTCCATCCGAAGGAGCGCTTCCTTCAAGGCATCCAGCGAATAGGCATAGGATATGCGAAGGAAACCTTCACCGCAATCACCAAAGGCGGTTCCCGGCACTACCGCCACCTTTTCTTCCGTAAGGAGCTTTTCCGCAAACTCTTCTGATGTCATGCCGAATTTCTTGATAGACGGAAATACATAAAAGGCTCCGTAGGGTTCGAAGCATTCCAGCCCCATCTCCCTGAACCTGTGCATGAGGAAACGCCTCCTGCCATTATACTCATCCCTCATCATCTCCACATCACCATCCCCGTCACGCAGCGCGTCCACCGCGGCGTACTGCGATGTGGTGGGGGCGCACATGATGGCAAACTGGTGGATCTTCAGCATCTGGGAGATGATCCTTTCGGGTCCCGCGGCGTACCCCAGCCTCCACCCCGTCATGGCGTGGGATTTTGAAAAGCCGTTTATGACTATGGTCCTGTCCCACATCCCCGGAAGGGACGCTATGGAGACATGGTCGTTTTTGTATGTGAGTGCGGAATAGATCTCATCGCTTATCACAAAAAGGTCCTTGTCCACGATCACCTTTGCTATCTCCTCGAGGTCATCCTTCTCCATGATGGCCCCTGTCGGATTGTTGGGGAAGGGAAGCACGAGGACTTTCGTCTTTTCCGTGACAGCCTCTTTGAGCTCCTTTGCGGTCAGCCTGAATTCATTTTCCTCCTTAAGGGGAATGATCACGGGCACTCCTCCCGCAAGAACCGCGCAGGGTTCATATGATACATACGAAGGCTGTGGGATGATCACCTCATCGCCCGGATCAAGCATTGCGCGAAGGGCTATGTCTATCGCCTCGCTCCCACCCACTGTCACCAGGATCTCGTCCGTGGGGTCATAGGATATGTCATAATGCCTGTCGAGGTACAGGGATATCTCGTCCTTTAATTCCTTCAGTCCCGCATTGGACGTATAAAAAGTCCTCCCGATATTCAGGGAATGTATTCCCTCGTCCCTGACATGCCAGGGCGTGTCAAAATCGGGCTCTCCCACCCCTAATGATATGGCGTCCGTCATTTCCGATACCAGGTCAAAAAACCTCCTGATGCCGGACGGCTTTATTTTCTGTACGGTGCTTCCCAAAGGATCCCTCATAAGATCACCTGCTCTCTCTCATCTTTCCTGGGCTTTGTCAGCGCCGTTCCGTGATCCTTGTATTTCTTGAGGATGAAATGAGTGGTGGTCCCCGTCACATCCTCTATGGTGGAAAGCTTTTGGGTGACAAACATAGACACCTCCTTCAGGGTCTTTCCCGCCAGCGTCACGAGGAAATCATACCCGCCGCTCATCAGGTAGGTGCTCTCCACCTCGGGAAACTGATAAATCCTCTCCGCTATCTGTTCGAATCCCCTGCCCCTCTGCGGTGTGACATGCACCTCCACCAGGGCCGTCACCTTGTCTACATCCACCTTTTCCCAGTCTATCATGGTATGGTAGCCGCAGATGATTCCTTCATTCTCCATGGCCTCCATCTCAGAGACGATGGTTGTCTCTTCCACGCCCATGATGATCGCCAGCTCACCCAAGTCCATCCGGCTATTTTTTTCAATGATCGAAAGAAGCTTTTCACGCATTATTTACACCTCACTTCAGGTATTTCCACACACCGTCGTAATATACCAGACGGTCATTGTTTTCTTTTAAATATCCTATGACGCTGTAGGGTATCTCCCTTTCCTCCAGAAAATATATAAGCCCGATATCCAAAGCTACAAAAAGGAGGGCTCCCCCCGACGCCTGCATATAAGGGTTTTTATCTTCCCTTTCGCACTCTTCTATGAAGGCCTGGGAGATGGGGATTTTTTTTAGCCTGACCTTAAATCCCGTCCTTAAATCCTCCCCCATATCATGGAGGGAACGGAAAATCCCGCCTTCTTTTAGATGATATTTTTTATCGTATATATCACCTTTGAAAATGTCTTCGGCAAGATCATCGCCCCCTATTTCTCCCGCCAGCACGATGACTGTTTTTTCCATTACCTTAATGACCTACTCGACAGCTTCCGAAGAGTCTTCCTCACTTGTTTCAGTCTTTTTCTTAGATGAAGAATCATCCTGGCCCGACGAATTGTCTTTTTTATTGTTCGATGTATCATCTTTCTTTTTCTTGTCACTATCCGTGCCGTCATCTTTCTTCTTGCTATCTTCCTCTTCCTCCTCTTCCTCTTTCTCCTCCTCAGCCTTCTTTCCGGCGGAAATGGCAGCTTCTATTTTTGATTTGTCACCAGATGAGATGGCGGATTTTAATGCGCTCACGGAGTCGGAATCCCCTCCTGAAAGCCCCACCGTGACTATGGTGTCCTGACCGGAATATGTGCTACTGTTTATTATTTCCCTGGATACCTCCTCGCCGTCCTGGTAGACTACCTTCCAGAGGACGGCGGAATATCCCGTACGCCCTGACTGGGTGGTGGACATGGAGCCAAAAGCCGCTGAGGACGATGCGCTGTAGATGGTCTTTGGCTCATCTGTCTGCGTGGTCTCAGAGATAAATTCCAAAGTTCTTCCCGGATCCCTGGTCTCTTTTCCGTATACATTAAACTTTAATGTATACCCATCAGATACCCCTTCTATGTATACGGGATAATCCGTATTATTGGTGAACTTCATGTCCTTGTACGTGCCGGCTATGGCCGCATCCATCGAAAGATCCACATAGTGGACCGTCATGGAATGCGGGGATCTTTCGTCCACCTGAAGCTCAGCCCTCAATACCGCGTTGTACAAAGTGGTGGATACCTGGCATATGCCTCCCCCAAAGGTCTCGACGACCTGTCCGTTGTTGTAGGAGCCTGCCAGCTCGTATCCGTTTTCTTCAGAAAAAGGTGACACCGCGCCGTAAACTGAGAACTGCTCCCCCGGCATAAGGACGGTGCCGTCTATCTTCGACGCCCCGTTTGCGAGATTTTGTTTCCTGGCCGACGATGACGATGAGTAGTCCGTGGAAAAAGTCCCCAAAAGGTCTTCCACCTGCTGCAGCTCCTCCACCGATATGGAAGGCTCTACCACATCGCACACCAGGGATATCTCATTATTGCTTTCTGACCAGCCATTGTTGAAAAAGTCCGTGATGGAATCTATGGACGCGGATATATCCACCTCGGAGCCTTTCTCGCCCTCCACCACCACGAATTGGCCGTTTTCCCTCTTTAGTGTGTTCTCCTCGGGACCTTGCTCGAGTTCGTCCGCATAGCGGGTAAAGATCTGTGATGTGGCGGATTTGTCCACAGACAGCCCCAGATCCAAAACACAGCCGTTTTCTTCGGTGTCCTTTATCGTCTTGTAACGGCTAAGGACATTCCCCGTACGCCCAAGGTTTAGGGCATCTTCCACCACATCGTCATTATCCCACTCAAGACCGAAGTCGGAATTGTCCACGGTGACCTTCCCTATGTCCCCTACCAGGGTCACCTGTCCTTCGGAGACTTCTTCCACATAATCATTTACGGCTGCCCTGGCCTCATCCAGTGTCATGCTGCCCACGGGAACCTCACCTATCGAAACGCCTTCCATGATGGTAAGTCCGTCCCGGATCAGGGAATCTTTCGCATTCTCCCCGGCACTGACAGACACCGTACCCAGTGCTGCAAACAGGCAAAGTCCCAGTCCCATAATATATTTTTTCATTTGACTAATACCTCTTGATATTATAAAATATAGTAAACAGGCCTTTTTATCCGGCTGTCCCCATCAGTGCCGAAAGCACAAAGGTGATCAGCATGGATCCGGCGATGATGACTGCCACCACGGCAGCTACCGTTCTTTTGAATTTTGGATTGTTCCAGTTTTTCATAGTCATACCTCTTTATTGATCACACATGACTAAAGGAGTCAATATGCTGTCACAGCTTACACATGTCTTTGAAAATATCAATTTCCCCGTCTTCCCGCTCTTTTTCTTCATACTCTTTCTGATGCTCATGTTCAGGATAAAGATGAGGCAGGTGGACAAAAACCAAGTGGACGATGAGGATGCCTTCTGGGAGAGGGAGAACGCCGCGAACAACGCCAAGGCCGTAGACCCCTCCAGCCTCTCCTACATAGAGGTTCCCGCGGATTTCCTGCCACTTTACCTCCTTGAGGATGAGGAAACCAAAGCCCTCTCAGATGCCCTTTGTGACCTCTCTTCAAAAAAGATCCTGAATCTCGAAGGAAAGAGCAATACCGACCTCAAGATGGAATACGGCGTATCAAACCTGGACCTTCTCTATGAATGCGAAAGCAATTACGACCTGCTCATAAAGTCCCTGGATGGCCTGGCCACCATCTACCACGAAAACGGTCGGGATGACGAGGCCCTAACCCTCCTGGAATATGCCGTGGGCTGGGGAAGCGACCTGAAGAACACCTATTACCTCCTAGGTCTTATTTCCTGCCAAAAGGGCGACTATGGCAAGGTGGATGATCTCATCGAAACGGCATCCGCCCTCCCGTCATTAAACAAGACATCCATCATCAACGCACTCAACTCGCTGTAATTCTACCATGATTTAATATTTTTTTCAAGCCTTACGGTACTCTTTCACAAAACATTCACCGTAGACCAAAGGCAATACTCCTTTGCGAACGTACATTCGCCGCATTTAGGTCCCACCGCCCTGCATGTCTTTCTCCCGAAGGCGATAAACCACAGGTTTATAAGGATCCAGTATTCCCTGGGGATAATCTCCATGAGGTCATATTCTATTTTTACGGGATCCTTGCTGACAGACAGCCCCAGCCTGTTTGACACCCTCTTTACATGGGTATCGACGACTATGGAATCTATCCCGAATATATTTCCCCTGACCACGTTTGCCGTCTTCCTTCCCACTCCCGGAAGGGACGTCAGTGACTCTATGTCCGAAGGAACCTCTCCCCCGTATTCATCCAGGAGTATCCCGGCAGAGGCCTTTATGTTTTTGGCCTTATTCTTGTAAAATCCCGTAGACCTTATGTCCGCCTGAAGCTCTTCTATGTCCGCATTTGCAAAATCCTCAAGGGATGTGTATTTGGCATAAAGTTTTTCTGCCACCTTGTTTACCCTCTCGTCCGTGCACTGCGCGCTCATGATGGTGGAAAACAATAATTCATACGGGGCAGAATAATTTAGATACGTGTGCATATCCCGCCCGTATTTTTCCTCAAAGATCCCAAGTATACGGACCGCCCTTTCTTTTGCGGCATTCATGGATTTTTCAGGATCCATGGATCCTTCATGGCAGGCATCACGCATTTCGTGCCTTCTTTCCTTCGAATCCGCCGGCTCCCAGCACCACTATCACGCCCGCAAGGAAGACGAATATTGCTATGAACTGGGACGTGGAGAGAGGCCCTATCAGCCCCCTTTCCAGATCTCCCCTGAAAAATTCCATCACAAACCTTCCCACGCTGTAAAAGATGAGGTAACATCCCCCCACCACCCCACGCCTTTTCGTGCGCCGTGAAATCCATACCAGCACAAAAAAGTTTAGGAAATCGAGCCCCGAAGATATCAGCTGCGTGGGTATGAGGGGCACCCCGTTTGGCGCGTACGAGGAATTCGAAAATACTATCCCTATGGGAAGATCCGTCTTTTCACCGTAGCAGCAGCCCGCAAGGAAGCACCCTATCCTCCCAAACCCCTGGGCTAATGCCACCTCGGGCATGCAGAGGTCGAAATACGATATAAAGGAAAGGTTCTTCCTCCTGCAGTAGATCACCGCCCCCAGGATTCCTCCCAGGATCCCCCCGTAGACCACCCATCCGTTTGAAAGATCCAAAAGCATGGCCGGGTTTTTTACGACCCTGTCAAATACCGTAATGGTATAGAGCAATTTGGATCCGGCATATCCAAAGATGCAGCACCATACCACAATCCCAAAGATCCTTTCCGGCAAAAGACCGTGCTTTTTTGCGCGGAAGACCCCCACCAGGTATGCGGACAAAATGCCTATGGCAGTCATAAGGCCGTATCCGTACACGGTCACGGGTCCTATGTGTATAAGTTCATTGTACATCGTTCATTACTCCCTAAGGAACTGTAGAATAATAAGTTGTGCATTTGGACGAAGGATTTTCGTTCATATTATAGTTCCTAACCTTGATGGATATCTCCCCACTGTTCAGCGTGATGATTCTCCCCGGGGATACCTCCACGATAAGACCACCATCGTCATCTATGTCTATGGCCTTGCCTTCCGTAAAGCCTTCCCTCTGCGTGAATGAAACCCGTCTTCCTATCGTATTTGACCTTTCCCTGTAGTACCCCAGGTATTTCCTCTCGGGAAACTGTGATACCATCTCCATGAAATTTCGATATACCGCACTGACCAGTTCATTCCGGATCTTCATGCCGCTTTCATTTGGGAGGATGTATGTCGCTATGTCCCTAAGGTCATCGGGAAAATTTGTCTCATATACGTTCATTCCTATGCCCGTCACCATGTAGGGGAGATTTTCTTTTTCCATGGTACCTTGTGTCTCCGCCAGGATACCGCAGATCTTCCTGCCCCCCAGGTAGACATCGTTCACCCATTTGATGGAGGGAACCTTTCCGCACACATCCTCTATCGCCCTTGCCACCGCCACAGCCGCCACCGTGGTCATGTTTACGGCATCATTCATCCCCACATCCTTGAGCAGTATGGTAAAATACACCCCCGTGCCCTTGGGTGAAAAAAACGGCTTTCCATTCCTTCCCCTGCCGCCCGTCTGGTGGTCAGATACAAAAAGCGACCCGCCCGGCACCCTGTCCGCCACCCTCTTTGCGTAATCGTTCGTGGAATCTATGTCCTCAAAGACCTCCAGGTGCGGGGCCTTTGTCAGTGATAATATCAAATCATAGTTTAATCTATCTTCCATCGCCCGCGGCCTCCGGTGTCTTATCGAAATCCGTTTCAAAATCAGTTTCAAAATCCCCTTCCATTGCGGAATCTTCCGAAAGATCCATGTCGGACAGTTCATCCTCCCTGCCTATCATCTCCGCAGCCCTTCTCCTGACATCAACCCCCCTGTATATGGCCAGTATCATGAATAGCGTCGCATAGTTTAGGGCCTGGGGATTGTTTACCAGGGCCTGTCCCATGTAGCCCATGATGGCAAAAAACAGCGCCCCCTCCTCCCAGGTCCACTCTTCCTTCTTCCTCCTTACGTACTTCCTGAATGAGGAAAAGTAGATCCCGGCATATGCCGTAAGCCCGAAGATCCCCATCGTGACAAGGTACTGGAGGAATTCATTGTGGGCATTTGCTATCCTCTTTCCCCAGTGTTTGGAAATAAAGTCACCGAAGGTATCCATGACGGGAGTCCCGAACATCTCAGGTCCTACGCCTATCAGTTTTTCACGTATGGATCCCGATGCGAAAAGGGAGATGGCAAACTCCCAGATCCATCCCCTCTTGGTCCCCCATTTCCCGGACCAGTGAAGGGCGGTATATATCACCCCGCATATGATCCCTAAGATCACGATCGTGGCAAAAAGCCTCGAAATGACCTTGCAGGATTTTTCATTAAACACCTGCGTTTGCCGTGACAGGAAAAAAATGACCGCACAGAAAACCACAAGCGGTATATATACATAAAATCTCGTAACGAGCCCCGATATCCCCGAATACTCCACCATTTCCAGGGGATTTGTCCCGGAAACAAGGTCCATCAGCGCCATGCCTGCCGCATACATGAGCCCCACAAGGGACAGTCCCCCTATTTTCCCGGGGTCTTTGAGGCAATAATATATCATGAACAAAATACCCAGCCCCGCCCCCAGGAAGGCACCGTCGGAATTGTTTGCGATGAGGTTTCCCATGCCCAGTATGAGGACGGGAAAAAGCCATATTTTAAGCCACTTTCTTCCATCCGCGATAAACACGAATGAAAGCAGGGGGATGAGCATGGAAAGATAGCCCGAATAGCTGTTGATATTGCCGATGGTGGCTATGTACTCAAACATCTCTGATTCAGAGAGCCTCATATGTACTCCCAGGGGATCTAGGCCTATACCGTTCAAAAATCCCAAAACAAACATGATGGACGCGGCCGATGTGAAATATACCCAGATCTGCGATTCCATCTTGTAGTTCCTGGATATATAGTAATAAGTAAGAGCTAGGGCGCACAGGGTGTATGCCCCCATGTTCCATCCCATCTCCCCGGTAAATGCCGATGTCCTGTATTCGGAAAAGATACAGGACACGAGGGATACGGCCGCAAAAGCCGCAACAAAAAAATCCATCAGGGAGATGGAAAAATAATCATCGTCTTCCGCCTTTCCCATGAATGCCTCGACCACCCCCCAGATGGCTCCCAGGATGAGCACCACCCCGGATATGATCCAAAAGGCGTGCGCCTTCGCATCCAAAGTATTGAAATATCCATTCTCCATATAGAAAGGAAGGATAAGGCACACCGCTATCACGTATGCTTTTGCAAGATAATTCTTTACACCCATGTCATTTGCGCACTCCAAATGAGTTAAAAAATAAAACCCCTAAAACCAACCAAAGGGGTCTTAGAGGCTTAACCTAAGAGCGATAGACGAGACTCGAACTCGCGACCTCCACCTTGGCAAGGTGGCGTACTACCAACTGTACTACTATCGCACGCAACAGATAATAATATATCACAAATCAGGACGCTTGTCAAGCACTTTTTTGTTCTTTTCTGTGTTGCGTATGTATGGGGCAAGATGCCGTGAGATAGTAACTGTTACTACTCATCCCATATATCTGAGCGCTTCTATCGGATTCTTCCCTGCGGCCTTGTTGGCGGGATAAAGACCAAATATCACCCCTATGCCCACGGAGAACAATACCGACACCCAGCACACCCCGGTGTTTAGCTGATAGCTAAGGTCGTAGGAGGAAGCTAAGGCCGAGACTATCCTTAAGGTCACCCATGAGAGCCCTATGCCAATGACGCATCCCATCAGGGAGACCACCAGCGACTCAATTAAAAACTGCATCATGATGGCAGACCTCTTTGCGCCTATCGCCTTCCTTATGCCTATTTCCCTGGTCCTTTCCGTAACGGAGACCAGCATGATGTTCATGATGCCTATGCCCCCCACCAGAAGGGATATCGCGGCTATCCCGCCGAGCATGATGGCCAGCATGTTTGTCACCGAGCTTAGAGCCTCTGCGATTTCCGACTGGTTCATCACGGAATATGAATCCTCATCACCGAACCTGTCATAAAGAATGGCCTCTACCGCCTCCTCCGTAAGGTCGATGTCTGTTCCCTCAGCCGCCGCCATCACGACCGAGGTCACATTACCGGTGACGGAAGACGACTGGCGGATCAGGGACGTATAAGGGATATAGACCGAGTAATCCGAATAAGAAGCCGTGGATGAATCATCCCCCTCCAAAACCCCCACTACCGTAAAGGACGTTCCGTTTATGGATATTTCAGATCCCACAGCATTTACTGTTCCCACGATATCATCCGCGGTATCCTGTGAGATCACGCACACATTGGAATGGTTTTCATTGTCCAGGTCATAGATAAACCTGCCCGATGCCACTTCCAGGCCCGTTATGTCCGCATAGGCGCCCTCCACTCCATACACCGTCCCGTTCTCAGATTCGGAACCGCTCTCCAGCGTAAAAGACTCCTGTCCCATGGCGGATATCTCCCCCACCGTTTCGTCGGAAAATGTTTCTTTGAGTTTCGAGAACTTCACCGGCCTTCCGCCATCGTCATTGATCGATACCGTAAGGAGGTCTGTCCCCAGTGAAGATATCGTGTTTGTCACGGAATCCGTGGTTCCCGATACCAAAGATACCAAAACGACCAAAGCCATCACGCCTATTATTATTCCCAGCATGGTGAGGAAGGACCTCATCTTGTTCGTGGCTATGGCCTTCCACGCCATCTTGAACGACTGCAGGATCATCTACGCCACCTCCCTGACATGCCCGTCCTTTATGTATACGGACCTTGAGGTCTGAGCCGCCACCCCGTCGTCATGCGTGATGAGGACTATGGTGGCTCCTCCCTCGTGAAGCTCATGAAAGAGCTTCATGATCTCCTCGCCTGTCTTTGAATCCAGGTTTCCCGTGGGCTCATCTGCCAAAAACAGGGATGGTCCCGTGACAAGGGCCCTTGCTATGGCGACCCTCTGCTGCTGTCCCCCGGAAAGCTCATTGGGCCTGTGATTCTTTCTTTTTTCCAGCTGCACACGCTCTAAGGCCTCTTCCACTCGCCTTTTTCTTTCTGCCTTCGGAACCTTTTGGTAGATCAGGGGGAGCTCTACATTTTCACCGGCCGTCAGGTTTCCTATGAGGTTAAAATTCTGGAATATGAAGCCTATCCGGTCATTCCTTATCGTTGCCAGTTCGCTCTCGGAATAATCCTCTATGGGCTGGGAGTCCAGGTAATACTGCCCCTCGTCAGCAATGTCAAGACACCCTATGATATTCATCATGGTGGACTTTCCGCTGCCCGAAGGTCCCACTATCCCGACGAACTCTCCCTCATTAATGATCAGGTTCGCGTGGTCTAAGGCCCTGACCTTTTCATCTCCTATCTCATATATCTTTGAAACGTCTTCAAGACGAATGATCTCCCTACTCATCGCATACTCCTGTCACCGTCGTCTTTTCCGCCGGAGTGTCCGCCCCCCATGTCTTTTTTGCCCGAGGACCCGGAGCCACCCATGTCTCCCTTACCCGGGGATCCCCCTTGTCCTCCCATGCCGCCTCCAAGGCCTCCCCCAAGGCCCTTGGACGAAGTTTCATTCGTGGAATCTTCCTTCACGTAATAGACGGTATCCCCTTCGGAAAGCCCCGAGGTAATCTCCGCGTATGTCCCATTGGAAAGCCCCACTTCTACGTCCACTTCCCCGGAAAGATTGCCGTCATTGTCTGCCTCCGTGTAGACCGTATATCCGTCCTTTCCCTCATTTAGGGCAGACACGGGCACCACCAGCACATCGCTGACCTCTTCTATATTGATGGTAACGGTCGCGCTCATTCCCTCGAGCATGCCATCCTCCCGGGGAATGGTTACCTCCACCGCATATGAACCCGAATTTTCGGAAGCGGACGAAACATCCGTCACCTCCCCCGTAAATTCATCGTCCTCAAAGGCATCAAGCACAACGGACGCTCCCTGCCCCACCTCGACGGAATTGATGTCCAGCTCATCCACATCCACCGTCACGGACACCTCGTTTGAAGATGCTATCACGCACACCGTGGATGTGTCCACCACATACGATGATGATGAAGATGATGATGAAGACGAAGAGGATGACGAGCCTGATCTTGAAGAGCCTGAAGATGATGCTCCCGCCACGCTCGTGCCATGTGAAGAATCAGAAGCGTGTGATGATGACCCTCCCGACGCATCATCTCCGGATCCTTTTGTTTGGCCGCCGTTTCCGGATGACTGTGCCTTACTGCTTTCTCCGGATGCCTTTTTTGTTTTTGCGAAAGTCACCGAAAATGTCAGCTTGTTCCCGGATTCTTTTTCATTTCCTTCTATTTTGAGGTCCGATACCGTGCCACCCGTGATTGATATCTCATAATCATCCGCCGATGAGAAGGCATATCCTTCCGCGGCAGTAAGGATGACTTTTGCCGTATAGATCGTTTTTTCCTTGAATGTACCATCGGAAGGTGTCCAGGATATCTCCCCCGTATATTCCGCGGTTTCCGAAATCTCATCCTGCGCCTTTTGCCCCGTCACGGGTCCGGAAACCGAGATATTCTCATTTATATAATCCGATGAAACGATATAGTCGTCAGCCACCTTGGATGAAAGGTCATTCGCATCGCCTGCGGAAAGGACCACATATGATGTTCTGCTCATGCCTCCGCTTCCCGATGAAGAAGATGATGACGATGATGAAGATGTGCTTCCCGACGATCCATCGGATATGCTGTCTATTATTCCCGATTCCGTGGCCGTTACATATCCTGTCTGATAGATTTTTTTGGTGAGCTTCCTTTCTTTCTTAAGGTCCTTTAGCATGGACCCGTACGATACGATCTCCAGGTATGTGTCCGAGTCTTCATCGTCCGCATCACTTTTTGCTTCCAGGTCGTCTATTTTTTCCTCAAGATCTTGGATCATTTCATTTATGTCCACCAGGGCAGATGCGGCGGTGGCTTTTTTCACTGAGGCTATTTTTTCTCCCTCACTGATGCTGTCTCCCTCGGAAACCAACAGTTCATCTATCTCTATGTCCTCAGGAATCTCCACATTCACGGTGCCCGTGTTCGACAGGGTGCCGGAAGAGTCTATGGTGTTTGCCACATCGCCCGATTCCACCTCGTATGACGATACCTCCCCGGAACCTGCCTCCGCGCTCTTTGAGCCACTGAATACAAAGACCTTTAGCCCCACCGCCACGGCGGCGATGGCAATGACCCCGATACCTGCCTTTATTATCATACCCTTAGTGGTGCTTTTTTTCTTCATGGAATCTCCTCCCCGAAAAAATCAAAAACCGGCTCCAATGATCAAAGAGTATAATGTTTTTTTGTGATATTGATTTGGATGTGCTGTGAAAAAACGCAAAAATGTCTGTGGAAATACAGTGAACAAAAGCCTTGCGAAGGCAGGGCTTTTGTAGTATAAAAGCTGAATTCAAAAGTTTTTATTCTTTCAAATCCAAATGGCAGAGGCGCATGGAGATTGATATGAGTCCGGAGGAAGATGAGGCAGAGTGAGGATTTCCGGCGGCAGATGTTTTTTTGTGAAATGAATACCCGTCACCGTACCTTGGCATTTTGCAGCATCACCGGAAGACCGCGATTCCTGAACTTTTGCACCAGGTAACCGGGATCGCCGTAGTAGGCGCTGCTTTTGCCTATGACATCTTCGATGCCGGCGAGGTCAGTATGACGCAGCACTTTGCCCGTACACAAAGTCAGGGCGCTTTGGTACGATTCGTAAAGAACCGGGTATCTCTCCGGCAGAATGCGGTCTATCATGGGATCCGGATAAAAAATCATGGATACAGCATCCCTTTGTTCATGAAAAATCCTGAATACATCACGCATCTTTTCAGTCATTTCCTGACCATGCTCCACCAGCTTGCTGATGCTTACATAGTAAAAAACAGTTTTGGGGGATGGGGCATTATCATTAACGCCCTTGGGGGGCAGGCCGGGATCCGCCTTTATTTTTTTCTCCCATACACCCTTTGTTTTTTCCCCTGCCCACTTTGTTAAAAAATCCACATACGTCTCTTTCATCCGCTCAGACTGCACTATCACTTCATCCGCATACACCACGCCCGGCGTAGTCACATAGTGCTCCATGCTTTTTTTGGCCCTTTCGTCATCGGGCTCTATCTCGCCTGTCGTAAACCACGGAATGTAGGTGAGTCTGTCAGTGTAGTTGAGAAGGTTCCTTGAATGAAAGAAGGGGTGCACGATGGAAGTATAATTGCACTCATCATAGGGATTTTGTATGACTATCCGATCCGGATGACGCCCCGCAAAATCATAGCTTTCATAATGCACGATTGGCATATCCTCCGGAAAATCATCTGCCTCACAGTACATTTCCCCAAAAGATCCGTCCGCTTTCCTTTCATAATACGGCAAAGGTATGACGTGACACAGGCAATCGGGATTACCATTTATCATTTTCCATAGAGGCTCCATATTGCTCCATGTAGAAGCCTTCCATGGCAAAAATACTATCTCCCTCTTAATATGTACGTCACTTTCCACACTGGAAGATATCGCGTCATAATGCTTTTGCAATTCGGCCGCGGCATCGCAGGAATCCGGCTCATCTCCATCCGTGATACCCTGAGAAATCTCATACAGGCTCTCACAATACCTCTCAAGGTGTGTGACCGTTACGATTCCCTCCCCACAAAGGCCTTCTATGTCCGTTCCCAGCTTTATGGCAATGTCCTGGCATTGGGCAAGGAGCTTTAATGCGTTTTCGTAATCCTTAAGTCCCAGGGCATCCGCCACTATTTTATGCGCCCCTTTAAGCAGGGACACTGTGTGGCGCATGGATTCCTTTGGATCTTCTTTTGCCTTCCGTACTATGTCAAAGGCATCATCCGGAAAAGAATACCAATATGGATAGTATCCGTCATTGGCCTCTTTTAAGAGCTGTTCCTCAAATTCATAATAGGGATACCCATGCACTCCACCGGCACGAACGGGAGTCATGTAATTGTCCCCGTATTCAGTACAAAGAATGGCATCATACTGGATGGGCACGTTGATAAGCCCCGTTTCAAAGGGTATCTCTATAACATCCGAAAACCACTTTGCCTTGTAACGGTGTCCGCCATCTTTGAGCCAGTATGGGGTAAGTATCACCTCTTCCGCATCGATATCCTTGAACATGGAAAAGGCTTTAACGGCTGCATCAAAAACCTGTATTTTCATATCCTTATCAAAATCGAATTTCACATGGCACAAATCCCCCAGTTTCCTGATTGCGCCCTTCATTTCCTCAGGAATATTTCCGCCGTTTTTAAGGCCGTCTGCGGCTGTCAATTCAAAAGCCATCCGGGCCATCTCATTCCAGGCCTCTTCATCTTCTTTTGACTTGGGGAGGGCATCTAAGGGAAAAATATCCAATCCGGTTACAAAGCCATATCCATGGTACTTTTCGAGCCTTTCCTCATCGAAGCTGATATGGTCGTTATTATTGACACACACCAGAAAATTACCATTGCCTTCGGAATGATAATCCACTATTTTGTAACCATCGGGAAGTTCATGTGGAGCGACCTTCAGAAACAGGTCAAGGTCTTTTCTCATCATGCATATGTCCAGGTCGTCATCCCAGGGTATGTACCCACCGTGACGCACCGCGCCTATCAATGTGCCACAGTCTGCAAACCATGCGATGCCATGGTTTTTGCATACCTTGTCTATTTCAGAAAGCACCTCAAGCTGGGCCGCCCAGCAGCGCTTCATCATTCCGTTTACATAAAAACCGTCACGCACCTCGTCATTAAAATAGTCTTTATGGAATTCAAATCTTGACGCCATACGTATCCTCCTTATGCCCATGCTAACCCGGCAAGCTGTACCACGTTCATGGTACCCGGTACTGTGTTCATGGTAGTTAATCCCCATTCCGGATATACCACACCATCTTCTTTTTGAAACCTTATCCTCGGCTCTGTCATTCAAAACACCTCATGT
>CAJOPH010000037.1 GCA_905236805.1 uncultured Eubacterium sp.
CTTACAACAATGGGCTGCAAACAGTAATTTCCGGCTGTCTGTGACTCCTCATCAAAAATATCATGAATATCCGAAAGGAGCCTTGTCACTTCCTCCTCGCCCCAGCGATATCCTCTCTGGTAGGACGGCACATTAAAAGTACCTGCTATGTCGCCTACCAGCTTTGCTTCAAGAACTATATCAGCCATTATCATCCTCATTATTGTCATCATCTGCATGAAGAGCAGCATAATCTCTTCTGAAATACACCTTTACAGATTCCGTGGAAATGCCATAACGATCAAGCAGCACAAGGATGGACTTCCTGATATCGGAGGCACTCCTGTTGGTCTCGATCCAGATATTGCTCCCGGCGATTTTTTCGGGGCTATGGATATCTGTCTTATTTGCAGACATCTTGACCTAAAGTGAACCCCTTTGTCAAGACAAATTCTCATCTGAGTAATTTCCGGTAGATCTCGTAATCTTTGTCCTTCCAAACATTGAATATCACCTTGATCCCACTATTTTTTTCCCTGCGGTAATCCCGCACGGTCTGCACCGCGATCTCTGCCGCACGTTCATTTGGAAACATAAATACTCCCGTTGATATACAGCAAAAAGCTACACTCTTTACATCGTTGTCATCAGCAAGTTCAAGGCATGACCTGTAGCATGATGCGAGCAGCTCTTCATGCTCCTTTGTGAGATGCCCCCGGACGATCGGTCCTACAGTATGCAATACATATTTACACGGCAGATTGAAGGCCGGCGTAATCTTCGCACGCCCGGTCGGTTCATCATACCCCTGTTCTTCCATTATCTGCGCACAGACATTACGAAGCTGTATCCCGGCATAGGTATGGATCTGGTTATCAATGCAGTTATGACAAGGCTGATAGCAGCCTGTCATTTTGCTGTTTGCGGCATTTACGATCGCATCGCATTTAAGTGTCGTAATATCGCCCTTCCAAAGACAGATTCCTTCTTCTATTGGCTTAAGCTCTCTGATATCGGTAATGCCTTTGTCTTTTGTTTCTTCTTTCAGATATTCATTCTGAATATCAATGAAGTCCTCGCTGACCGGTGCCGCCATGCGCACATTCATCAACGAACGCAGCAATGCTTGCTGCTCATCAACGTTTTTCGGCAAACCAATCTTCTGATATTCTTTCTTCTCTTCAAGAAGAGAGTTTATCAGAAATTTTCTTCTCTCTGACTGTTTCATCTCTCTGTTCACTTCTTACAGGTTAAACCACCTGTCTATCCCACTCTTTAGCTGCCTTCCCTTAAAGACCAGAAACCACGCACCCAAAAGCAGCATAACTCCCATGCTCACATAAGCAAAAACCGGGAAAATATTTATTCCCATTTTTAATATTACGGCCTGCACCAAAGACATTATCATTGCGAAAAAGATATATCCGGCCATAGATACTTCCGATATCTTAAGCGCCCTCCCAACCACCATGGAAACAAGGCTTACCAGAAGCGGTATCCATGGAAAGACGAAGGTGACAGACCATCCCCGGTATCCCGTGACCTCATCTGTCGCAAGGGTAATGGGTGCCAGAAAATAAATCTGCGCTGCTATCAGCTTTAATACATTGTTTTTGAAGGTCAAAACCGCCCTTACATCCGCCCACAAGGCTCCCGTGATAAAGACCACCAAGATCGGCCAAAACACATCCCACCCCAAAATACATTCAGACATTATCATGAGTATCAGGGATGCAATAAAAGCAAAATCCAGCATCTTTACCAAAGACACCCTGCCTACCTTTTGATTTTTTTCCTTTTTTGCGGTATCTACGGGAAAATCCGCTTCTATGCCAAGCTCCTTCAGCCTTTTGTAAAATTTATCCATGACCATTCTGCCTGCTTCGCCTCCGCCGGTACCAAAAGCCATTTTGTCTTCATATGAAGCAATGGTCAGCTGAAGCCGGGGTGCGGCAGCAAAGGCTGCAAAATGGTCTATGTACTTTTCAGCTCCTTCATTTATCTGTACTCTTTCCAAATTAGACAATGAGGCCGTAACCCCCGACCTTGCAGACCTTAAAAATCCCCTTATCACGGGTTCCTTCAAAAATAAAGGAACCCTTTTGATGGCGGCATTTTCGGCTAAGGCGGAATAAGAATTCATTGTGGAGGCTATGTTTTCTTTTGTTAAATTCTTGTCAAATGACTCCCTGACCAGAGAAACAATGGATTTGATTTCTCCGTCCCATCGATACGCATCAAAAACTATGTTGATGGTTCCAAAAAAATTCCTGACCGTATCCGTAGGGAAAAACTGACGCAGGTTTACCGGGACACTTATTACTATAGGTTTCTTCTTCTCCCGCATGCTCATGGTGTCAGATATGGCGGCTATAAAGAGGGAGGCTGACATTATGCCCACGGTGGTATTATATTCGTGCGAAAGTTTTATGAACTTTTTTACGGATACCGTGCCCTCAAGGAGGGAATTTACCCCTTCTTCCATCCCTTCCGACCTCAACTGATACGCCTTAGTCTTTACCATCTCTCCCAACTGGGAGCTTTTCATCTTCTCATAATACATGGAGAAGGCATCTTCGGTTTTTTCATACGGGGTGGTCACATCTCCTGTATCCTCATCAGTGGAAAACCCGTATTTCTTGAACAGGTATTTACGTATAATCTCCTTGAAAAACACCAATGCCCCGGTGCCGTCTGAAAGCACGTGGAACATTTCCAGGTTCACCCTGTTCTTTTCGTAAGTTACCTCATATAACAAGGCTCTTTTCCCCGGAATATAAAGGGGAGCCAAAGGCTCTTGCTTTTCTTCCCTGACATCTGGTCTGTCATCTATCTCTTCCAAATAATACCAAAAGACCCCCTTCCTCAATGCGGTATTAAAATGCGGGAAATCCTTATAGGTTTCATCCACGGCCTCCTGAAGGATTTTTGGTTCTATTTCCTCCTTCAGTTCGCAGGAGAGGCGAAACACCCTGGTGTCAAAGCCTCCCACGGAACACGGCACTATGATGGCCGCGTTGTCCAGTCTGTACCATTTGTGTATCATAATATTTCTCCGGATTTTATACATTTCCTATTAGGAAGAAATCCCACCACAATTCCTTAGCATTATTCTGAAATATATCAACCATATACCCACACCGTCTCGTATCTTCCTCCATTTTCGCTTACAGCGGCTCCTGTGCCTGCGCAACCACCGGAGGCAAACAGTCCTCTGCACATGGAAAGAAAGTGTATGGACAATATATACTCCATACCCTTATCGAACCCGCTTCTTCCGTCTTTATGTGAGGCATGATAATGTGTTAGAAGCTCGTTTTCCTTTGTCACATAACGCTTTTGATCAGTGGCAGAAAGAACATCGCCATACCTTTCCTTCATATACTTATAGTATTCCTCATCCTCAGTGGAAAGGTATAGCCTTTCGTATTCGGGGTGGCCTTCCAAAAATAAATCTATCTTCTCGCACATTTGTTCACATCCCAGGTGAATGGGATGGTTTGCAAGGTGAGTGTTCCTGTAATCAGTACCCCTCATCAGTACCCCAAGTGTATGAGAGGGATCCGGAAGATAGCGCCCGCTATTTGCCTTTATCAAAGAAAGAACACGGTCATTGTACCATCCATTGGCAGGAGATTCCGGATCAAATCTGCAACCGGTTGACCTTTCAGTCGACCCTTCGTTTGCCTCTTTGGCAAGCCTTTTCATTATCTCGTTCATCACCGTACCATTGTAGAACCCGGGGGAATATGTGACGTTTTGGCTTTTTGATACTTCCTCAAAGGATATACCACCAGGATCTGCGAAAAATTTCGTCCATATCTCATCTCCCTGATAATCCGAATAAATCCCACCTGCCCTGGTGACATGTGCCACCGGAGTATACCCTTTCGCCACGGCATAGCAAAGCACTGCCTTGGCCGCCTCAAAGAACGCAAAGAGTCCTAAGTTCCCATAGAAACCATCCAGTACAAAAAAATTCTTCCCGGGATTAAGATCTCCCTGATGCCTAAGATTAGAAAACATAAATGATAAAGCCATCACCTCGTCATAAAGAAAAAGGGGAAATCTAAGACGCTCGAGTCCCTCTGCATGAGATGAGCCCTCCATCACATGCAAGGGATGAAACCCTTCCGAAAGAATCCTCCTGTCAGCTTCAGACAGTGAGGGATAAAAGAAACACTCTACCCCCTCTATGTCCGGCAGAAAAGGCAACATATCCTCCCACGCCTCTGAGACCATAACCAGCCTTCTTCCGCTCCATATCGGAATGATGCGCCGTACTATCTCTACCGAGTACTCGTTCATCTCATGAAGGAAAATAAGGTCATAACGATCAAGCAAGGAAGTGTCGATTCCTCCCGAATACACGTAAGAATGGACATAGGAGGTTATCTTATGGCATAAATAATACACCCTTTTATTGTGTACGCACAGACTATTGCCCTTAAATGTGGCATCTTTGAACATGTCGGCACCGAAAGGAATGTCCCCCACCATCCCTTCTGAGTCAATTGTTTGATCAATTATTTTTTCTATTACTACCATGAGTCTTTTCTGTTAAAAATCTTGAAAACATCTTGAAAATATCAGATTCCTGTGCTACCATTATACTACTAAAGGTAGATATTTTCAACGCAAATCGTTTTGGAAGGAGAAAAACATGCCGCAGAAAGAATCTACCAATGCCATATTAAGCTTTTATAAAAGGGGTGGGATTACAAGGATGTAGTGGAATTCATAGCATTTGTCTCCACACACATCCCTTCTGAAGAGGAAGCCAAAAAAGCCATTGAAGCTGCGCAAAAAACTCAAAAAATTAGCTAACACTAACCGGAAAGCATATGTTACAATATGGGAAACGGATAAATTCGTTTCCTTTAGGAACTGTAGAATAATAAGTTGTGCATTTTATTGTTCTATAGTTCCTTAACTGAAATTGATGATGTTTCTTGACTGCAAAGAATTATCTCTGAGCAGAAAAGGATGTTTCCCAAGCGCATGTACGCGCCCCTTTTCTGCTATGTGAAAAGGGGCTTTTTGTTATGATTAAACTGGCTATATACGGAAAAGGCGGAATAGGAAAATCCACCATGACGTCGAATCTTGCCGCCGCCCTCTCGGCATTGGGGAAAAAGGTGATACAGATAGGATGCGACCCCAAGGCAGACTCCACATCGAACCTCCTTGGGGGCATCCCTTCCGTTCCCGTCATGGACTACCTCAAGGAACACGAGGAGGACCCTACGTCCATAGAGGAAATATCAAAAAGAGGTTTCGGGGACGTGCTGTGCATAGAAACGGGCGGTCCCACACCGGGTTTGGGCTGTGCGGGAAGGGGCATCATCTCTACCTTCCAGCTCTTGGAAGACCTAAGTCTCTTCGAGAATGAAGAGCCCGACGTGGTACTGTTTGATGTCTTGGGAGACGTGGTCTGCGGAGGCTTTGCCGCCCCCATAAGGGAGGGCTATGCCGACAAGGTCATAATAGTCACCTCAGGCGAAAAAATGTCCCTTTATGCCGCAAACAATATCAATCAGGCCGTAGAGAACTTTAAGGAGCGTGGCTATGCCGATGTCTTAGGCATCATATTCAACAGGCGCAATATCGAAAATGAGGAAGAAAAGGTAGGGACCTTTGCGAAGGAAAGAAACCTTCCTATAATAGCCGACATCCCCAGAAGCCCTGAAATAAACAGTGCCGAAGATGAAGGAATGACGGTGACGCAGATGTTCCCCGATTCAGAAATAACAGACAAATTCAAAACGCTGGCGGAAAAAGTGCTGGAACTTAAAGGGTGAGAAGGAGATATGCCTATGGATGCCTTTTTCAAAACTGCGCACGAGCTGTCTTCTCTCGGGGCAAAAAACATTCCTTATGAATATGATTCGGGGAAAAACCTTATCTACAGCTCTCCGGCAACGCTTTTCTTTAATTCACCGGGTGCCAAGGGTTACGGAGTAAAGCGGGCGGGGCTGTCTATCCCCGGATCCGTGATGCTGATAGTAGCCCCCGGCTGCTGCGGAAGAAATACTTCACTCATTTCGTCCATCCCGGGGTATGAAGACCGCTTTTTTTACCTACTCATGGACGAAAAAGACCTTGTCACATCCCGCCACCTGAAGAAGATACCAAAAGCCATAGAGAACATCCTTTCATTTCTCGGGGAAAGACGCCCTTCCATGGTCATGGTCTGTATCACCTGCGTGGATGCCCTCCTCGGGACTGACATGGATGCGGTGTGCGACATGGCGTCAAGGAAGACGGGGATTTTGGTAAAGCCATGCTACATGTATGCCCTTACCCGCGAAGGAAGACGCCCTCCCATGGTTTTCGTGCGCCAGAGCATCTACTCTCTCCTTCCAAAGATAAAGAAAAAAAGCACCACCGTGAATCTATTGGGGCATTTTTCGCATCTGAACGATGAATCGGAGCTATATCCCCTCCTTAGATCCATCGGGGTAAAAAAAATCAATGAGATAGGAAGGATTTCATCATATGAGGAATTTTTGACCATGGGGGAGGCGAATTTTAACCTGATCGTCTTCCATGAGGCAAGAGCCGCTGGAAACGACCTCTACGAAAGGCTCCAAATACCACCCGTGGAAATAAGAAACTTCTATGACATTGATTCTGTAAAGAGGCAGTATAACGCCCTTGAAAAAGCGCTCGGATCGGAATTTGATAAAGCAATACTTGAAGAATACGAAAACAAGGCCCGTGCCGGGGTTAAAGAAGCCTGCTGTGCAAATCAGGATTTGACTTTTGTCGTGGGTGAGTCTTCCAACGCCGATCCTTTTGAACTGTCTTATGCCCTTTTGAAGTACGGATTTAAGGTTCCTGTTATTTTCGGGACACCTTCGACTGAAAACCATCCCTACATAGAGAGGATAGCTTCCATGAGTCCCGATACAAGGATTTACTGCAACATGCACTCTACCATGATATATTATGACCCTTTATTGATAAATGTGGATATAACTATCGGGAAGGATGCCTCTTATTACCATGATGACGCATTTCACATTGACTGGAACGAGGATGTGCGCCCCTACGGGTACCAAGGCATAATATCCCTCTTTGACAGGATAAATTTTTACTTAAAAAATCCGGAGGTAGCATCATGAAGGGACTTCACCTATACCTTACCCCGTTCGCGCCGGACCAGTCAGGGGCATCATCCGTATTTTATCCCCTGGGCGGAATGATTGTGATACTGGATGCAGGGGGCTGTACCGGAAACATCTGCGGATTTGACGAACCCAGGTGGCAGGAAAAAAAATCCGCCATATTCTCGGCGGGGCTTAGGGACATGGACGCCATAATGGGTAGGGATAAGCTCCTGGTAAAAAAGATACACGACCAGATAGAAAAAATCGACGCGCGGTTTGTTGCCATCATAGGGACGCCCGTTCCCGCCACCATTGCCACGGACTACGCTGCCATAAGGAAAATGCTCCAAAATGAGATAGACATCCCCGTCTTGACGGTAGATGCCAACGGTATGGATACCTATGATTCAGGGGCAAAAAAAGCATACCAAAAGCTTTTTGAGACATTTTCCAAACCCCCCCCCTCCCGGGTGCAATGTCCGCAAAAAGGCAGGGTCGGAGTGATAGGCGCCATCCCCCTTGCCCTTAGCGACAAGGATTCAGCGGATAAAATAAAAGACGCTTTAATATCTGAAGGGTATGAAAAGGTCTGCCTTTATGGTATGGATGAATCCTTAGGGGATGTGGCAGAAGCTTCCATGGCAGAAAAAAATATTGCGGTCTCCCCCTGCGGGGTAAGGGCGGCAGGATACCTTAAAGAGACTTTCGGAACACCGTATGAGATAAGGTATCCGGGGGCTTGCGCCTTTTTGGATGATATGCCTAAGGCCTCCGAAACAGACCATATACTCATCTGCCACCAGGAAGTGTTGGGGAAATCATTAAAAGACGCCATTACAAAAAAATACCCCGCTGTACACGTGGATATCTGTGGCTGGTTTGATGGAACGGATGAATTAAATGAAAATTATATTTATCTCAAGGATGAAGATGATTTGATAAACCTTGCTAAAACCGGCAAATACAGCCTTTTCATAGGGGATGAAATGACAAGGAGAATGGTAAAAGCTTACATTCCTTCATTCTTCCCCCTTGCGGAATTTGCGGTATCGGGAATATAGTAAACGCAAACATCTTGTTCGTTTCCTATAAAGAGTCTATAGGTGCTTTATGAGTAATAATGAAATCCAAAAACACATAAAAATATACGGCATAGTCCAGGGAGTGGGATTTCGGCCGACGGTATCCCGCCACGCAAAGGCCTCAGGGGTATTTGGCTATGTATCAAACAAGGGTCCCTTTGTGGAAATAATCGCAAAGGGAAGCCAAAATGACGTGGAGCATTTTATCTCCTTGATACGAAATGAACCGCCGAAAAGATCTGCCATATTAAAAATCGACATAAAATACACAGCCCTTGACCCCTCCCTTGATACATTCTCAATCATCGAAAGCGAAAAAGAAACGGGGGAAATCTTCGTCTCACCTGATATTGCCATCTGTGATGAATGTAAGGATGAACTCTTTGACCCTTCAAACCGAAGGTACCTTCATCCTTTCATAAACTGCACCTGTTGTGGACCGCGCCTTACCATCCTAGAACACCTCCCCTATGACAGGGAAAGGACCTCAATGAAGGTATTTCCCATGTGCCCCCCATGCGAAAAAGAGTACCACGACCCCGCTACCCGCCGCTATGACGCCCAGCCTACCTGCTGCAATGACTGCGGACCGTCTGTCTACATAGTGGGGCAAAAAGAGACCCTTAAAGGCAAAAAGGCTATTACCTATGCAAGAAAAATCCTCTCGGAAGGCAAAATAGCAGCCATAAAAGGGATAGGAGGATTTCACCTGGCATGCGATGCCAAAGATGAAAGGGCCATAAGACGACTAAGGGAACTTAAGAGCCGTCCCATGAAGCCCTTTGCCGTGATGTGCAAAGACATAGAAACCATCCTCCGTGAATGCGAACTAAGTGATGCCCAAAAAAAAGTATTGACGGGACACCAAAAGCCCATCGTAATAGCAAAAAAGAAGTTGAATAGTGATTTATCTTCGCTGATAGCGCCCGATAATCCGAATGTCGGGGTGATGCTCCCCTATGCTCCTTTACACCTTTTGATGTTTGAATATCCTGATGGGTATGATGTATCAGACTGCCTTGTCATGACGTCAGGCAATGCCCACGGGGCACCCATCTGCAAGAATGACGAAGATGCCATAAAAGAGATTTCATCCTTTTGCGATGCCATCCTCTCCCATGACAGGAATATACTGATAAGGGCCGACGACACAGTGATGGACTTTTTTGAGGATCGCCCCTATATGATAAGGAGGAGCCGGGGCTATGCCCCACTTCCCGTCATTTCCTCCAAGGCGCATGATAAAGCCGTGCTGGCAGTAGGAGGTGAGCTTAAGAACACCTTCTGCCTGGCAAAAAAAGACCTCTACTACCCCTCCAGCTACGTGGGGGACCTCTCGGACATAAGGACGGTCCGTGCCCTGGAAGAGTCTATATACAGAATGGAGGACCTGTTGGAAATAAATCCGGACCTCATCGTCTGCGACATGCACCCAAAGTATGAGTCCTCAAACCTTGCGGAAGAGCTTTCCAAAAAACGTGGGATCCCCCTTGTCAAAATCCAGCATCATTACGCACACATCCTCTCATGCATGGCCGAGAATGATTTTCATGACAAGGTAATAGGCTTCTCCTTTGACGGTACAGGCTTTGGGGATGATGGCTCTGTCTGGGGAGGGGAGGTATTTGTCTGTAACGAGAAAAGCTATGAAAGGGCAGGTGCCATAGACCCCTTCTGGCATATCGGCGGAGACATTGCCTCACGTGAAGGATGGAGGATAGCGGCATCAATGTTATGTGGAATCATGATGGATAAAGACAAAGCCATCGAGACTTCCGAAAGGCTGAAAATAACAGATTCCATGCAGCAAAATGCCATATTCACCCAATACCAAAAAAAACAAAACGCCGTGACATCTACCAGCGTAGGGAGGCTCTTTGACGCTGTAAGCACCATCCTTGGGTACGCTCACCTTTCCACTTTCGAGGGAGAGGCAGCAAACGCCCTTATGTTTGGGGCATTAGATTATGAAAAAAAAATGATGCAAAAAGGAAAAGATAAAGAGTTATGGAAGATATTAAAGGAGGATTTGTCTTTTCTCCCCCCTGTTCCGTCCTCATCCTTCATATTTCTTCCCACGAAGGAGCTGGTAAGATTCATTGCCAACGAAAAAACAGGCGGCCGCAGCATGGGCTACCTTTCCCTGCTCTTCCATGCGGCTTTGGGAAGATACATTGGGGAGGCCGCGGAGATTCTCCGAAAAGAACACAAAATCAAAACTGTCGCACTTTCCGGAGGTGTTTTCCAAAATAAACTATTGCTTAAAAACGCAAAAGAAGAGTTAATTAAAAGAGATTTTAACATAATTACCCATTCGCTCATCCCCCCGAACGACGGGGGATTGGCCCTTGGCCAAGCGGTGTACGGAATGGGACTATAGGTGAAATCGGCTGTGAATGGTAACATAAGTTCATATACCGGTCGTATTATATGGAGGTGATTAATATGTGTGTCGGACTTTCCGCAAAAGTGGTAAGTATTAATAATGGCATGGCGATGGTGGATTCAAAAGGCTCTAAAAGGGAGGTATCTTCCGCCCTCATAGAAGACCTCGAACCGGGCGACTATGTAATGGTCCATGCGGGGGCCGCCATAGCCAAGATCACGGACAATGAGGAAGACGAGGCGATGGGTTTATTATGAAATCTTCTTTGGAAAAAGCAAAAGAAATAATACAAGGATATGACGGTCCCCCCTTGAGGATCATGGAGGTCTGCGGGACCCATACCCACGAAATCTTCCATCAGGGAGTAAGAAGCCTCCTTCCGTCAAATATTGATTTAATATCAGGCCCGGGATGCCCCGTGTGCGTGACTCCTATAGACTATATAGATGAGGCAATCTACCTGTCTTCCGAAAAGGGCGTAACCATTACTACCTTCGGGGACCTGGTGAGGGTTCCGGGAACCACATCCTCCCTCCGGTTAGAGCGCGCAAAGGGCAAAAACATAAGGGTGGTCTACTCTCCCTCTGATGCTTCTGACTATGCCAAGGCCCATCCCGATGAAGAGGTGGTCTTTTTGTCCATAGGCTTTGAGACCACTACCCCCTCTTCCCTGATAGCTGTAAAAAAGGCAATGGATGAAAGCATAGATAATTTTTCCATCCTTACCGCAAATAAGACCATGCCCTCCGCATACCGGGCCATGGCAAGGGCGGCGGATTTTTACCTCTATCCCGGGCATGTGCACGCAATCACGGGAACCGTTCTTTTGGAGGAGCTGGCTATGGAAGGCATAAGCGGTGTCTGCGCGGGATTTACGGGTCTTGAAATCCTCACAGCCCTTGCGGTAGGCATAAGGGAATCCCAAAAAGGTGTGCCATTTTTTATAAATGCATACCCGAGGGTGGTAAAAAGGGAAGGTTCCCCATCTGCCGTGAAGATGATGAATGATATGATGGATGAATGTGATGCGCAGTGGCGGGGACTGGGTGTTATTCCTGATTCGGGTCTTAAATTAAAAGAAAAATATAGAAAATTCGATGCCAGGTATAAATTTGACATGCCAGAAATAAAGGGAAGACCCAACCCCGCCTGCAGATGCGGTGACGTGCTTCAGGGCATTATCACGCCGCCAATGTGTAAGGTCTTTGGAACGGTCTGTACCCCGGAGCATCCCGTCGGGTCATGCATGGTATCCTCAGAAGGGGCGTGCTCTGCATGGTATCTGTATGGAAGGGAGGTATTGTAACAATGACCGATACTATTACCCTGGCCCACGGGTCAGGTGGAAAACAGACATCTGAACTGATAGGGAGTATTTTTAAATCACACTTTGATAATGAGTTTTTTACCCCGGATGATGCCGCCGTACTCCCCCGCCCCGGCAGGAAGCTTGCCATGTCCACGGACGGCTTCATAGTATCCCCCTGGGAATACCCGGGCGGAAATATAGGGAGACTTTCCATCTGCGGCACGGTAAATGACTTGTCATGCATGGGGGCAAAGCCCCTGTATATGACCTGCGGGATAATTATTGAAGAAGGATTTAAAGTTTGCGACCTTGAAAAAATAGCTTCTTCCATGGCACAGACCGCCGGTGAATCCGGGGTAAACCTCGTAGCGGGAGATACCAAGGTCACGGGAAAGGGTCAGTCTGACGGAGTCTTTATCACTACCACGGGGATAGGCGAGGTCATGGATGGGGTGTCTTTGTCAGGCGCTTTCGCAAAGCCGGGAGATTCCATAATAATAACAGGGGATGTGGGCCGGCATGGGGCCGCCATACTCATTGCCAGGGATGAATACGGGATACAGTCAGACGTAACCTCGGACTGCGCACCCCTCTGGAATGATATAAGGACGCTGCTTGAAGAGGTACCACAGGTTAATACCATAAGGGATGCCACAAGGGGGGGCGTGGGTACCGTGCTCTATGAGATAACATCGGAATCAGGCGTGGGAATGGAGCTTGATACAGAAAATATCCCCATATCCGATGAGGTAAAGGGAATCTCCGGGATGCTGGGCCTGGAACCTTTGTACCTGGCATGCGAAGGAAGGATGGTAGTGATAGTGCCGCAAGAATATGAAAAAAAGGCGATCTGTGCCCTAAGTAAGGGAAAATACACGAAAGGTTCATGCGTCATAGGGCATGTCACAAAAGAACATGCGGGAAGGGTCGTCATGAATACCCAAATAGGTGCTAAAACCTTCCTTCCTGAGCCCGGAAATGAGCTTTTGCCGCGCATCTGCTAAGGAAATGTGAAAGTTTACTACAACCTGTTCCGATAGTTAAATGGTGATATAATATGAGCGATACTTCGACAAACCAAGATTCGAGGGTGGCTGTCATAGCCATCATAATAGAAGATCCCGATTCCATAGACGAGGTAAACTCGCTGCTCCACAGCTTCAGGGAACACATCATAGGAAGGATGGGACTGCCCTACAGGGAAAAGGGGATCTCCCTCATCTCAATCTTTGTTGATGCCCCCCAGCCCACTATCAGCCGGATTTCGGGGAAGATCGGGCAGCTCAAGGGGGTCTCCGCGAAGACCGCGTATTCCAATGTGTGAGAATCTGATATGCTAAAAGAAATATCTTCGAAAAACCAAAACATTATAAAAGTCTCCGATTTCAATGTGGAAAAATCCTTCTCCACGGGTCTTGAATACAGCTGTCCCGTCCACGAAAACTGGAACATAGTGCACACGGGGATGTTAATCCCCGAAGCACACCAGATCTACGTCTGCCCGCAAAACTGCCTAAGGGGCGTCATCATGACCGCGGACGAGATGGGCGCGGCAGATAGGATCAGCGGTGTGGAACCCTCTGACAAAGAGCTGTACGACGGCTCCCTGGAGGAGGTTACCATAAGGGGCGTATCTTCCATCATTGAATCACTTTCCCCAAAGCCACCGTGCGTCATGGTCTTTTTGCCCTGCATGCACCATTTTGTGGGGGCAGATATTAAATACATATATAAGAAACTCTCCGACCTCCATCCGGACATAGATTTTCTTCAGTGCTGGATGGATCCCATCATGACCAAGGTAGGTCTTACCCCCGAACAAAAGGAACGCCTGGCCATGATCGGTGCCATGGAAGATCTTCCAAAAGACAAAAATACAACCTGCATGGTGGGAGATAACCTCCGCCTTCCGGAATGTTCCGATATTGGAAGGATATTACAAGACGAGGGAATGACTCTTACCCAGGTGCATGATGTCGAAGATTATGATGCATATAAAAAATTAGGGAAGGCGCAGCTTTTTATTACAAGGAGCACCCTGTCCGTCCATGGACTGGAAAAAACAATGAAAAAACGCGGCAGGAAAACCCTATACCTTCCTCCTGCAGTGATCTATGACGAGATAGATAAAGAAATTAAGTCTTTATATAATGCTATTTTTCAGATCAAGGACCTTCCCAAAGAAAAGATTCTAAAGCTTTCGGATGAAAAAACAAGGGCTTTCTCATTAAGGGAAAAGGTCCTTACGGAAAATGCCTTGAAAAAAGCTTTGGAGCAGATCAAAAACACACCCATCAGCATTGATTACCTCTCACACCCCCGCCCCTTAGGGCTATCAAGGCTCCTTATCTCGCACGGCTTTAATGTGGTAAAGGTATATCTGGATGCTGTATCAAAAGAAGAATATGGCGACTTAAAGTGGCTTAAGGAAAACTCCCCCAATCTTTCCCTTCACAGCACGAACCATGTTTTAAGCAGGATAAAAGACCCAAGTGAAAATGACCCCTTATCCCTTGCCATTGGTCCAAAGGCAGCCTTTTTCAAAAATACCCCCCATTACGTAAACATCATAGAGGCGGACGGGCACTGGGGATACGAAGGCATAAGGCATCTGGCAGACCTTATGGTTTGCGCCATGGATGAGGAAAAAGAAATAAGGAACACGGTGGAAAACAAGGCTCTTACCCTTTTGTCAATAAGAAAGCCACGCAAAACCTCCATGAGACAGGCGTAAGATACCGTAAGGAAGATGCTATGAAGATATACACTAAAGACACAGTCACATTTTTATCCATCCCCTCTCCCACCGGAGACATATCGGGTATAGCGTCCGCACTATATGAGCTGGGCGGCATGGTGGCGATACATGACCCCTCAGGATGCAACTCCACATACAATACCCACGATGAGCTCAGGTGGTACGACCATGAAAGTTATATTTACATTTCAGGATTGAACGCCAGGGATGCCACGATGGGAAATGATGCCAAATTCATTAACGACATAGTAAATGCGGCCACATCCCTTGATCCTTCCCCTAAATTCATTGCAATCTGCGGATCTGCCGTGCCATATATAAATGGGACGGACTTTAAGGCCATAGCAAAGCTCGTAGAAAAATATACCAGGATTCCCTCATTTTCCATCACATCCAACGGCTTCCATGACTATGTAACGGGTGCCGGGGAGGCTCTTTTGGAGTATGCCAAAAAGCTTTTGCCAAAGGAAAAAAGGAATAAGACAAATGAAAATATAACCCTCATGTCAAACCCGGATTTAAAACCTTCCAAACCACTCTTTGCAAATATTCTGGGGATGACCCCGCTTGATTATGGAAACTTTAATTCAAAAGAAAGTTTGAGGCGCCTTTTGCTCGATGCCAATATTAAAATCAACGCTTTTTTTCCTAATGTTGAAAGTGGGGATGATGTGGAGAAATTGTTAAGTGCTGATATAAACATTCTTCTTTCTTCTGTCGGCTATCCTCTTGCAAAGTACCTGGAATCTGATTTCGAAATCCCCTTTGTGCCGGGGCTTCCTTTGGATGACTTTCTAAGGGATCACTTGGATTTCCCTGATTTCTTACCGGCCGCTAAGGATAATTATACTCCCCCTAAAGAGGGCTTTAAGAAAATCTCCATAATAGGAGAGCCCGTAATAGCAGCCTTCATAGGGGGGATCATTGAAAGATCATTCCCAAACACAAGATGCAATACGGTATGTCCCATGGAATCAGACGGGCTCTTTTTGCGCAGTGAAGATGTTCGGTCTATATCGGAATTAAAGATCAGATCATCCATCCGGGATTCTGACATGGTGGTTGCAGACCCCCTCTACTCACCAATTATCAGGGACAATGTCCCCCTCATCCCCCTTCCCTCTCTTGGAATTTCAGGGAGGATGTATGAGGCTGATTTCATCGATTATTTTGACAGGGAAGATTTTTCCAAAAAAATCCTCTATCCGGTAAAGGAAGCGCTATGACAAATGCCATGACTAATTCTATGACTAATAACAAACGTATAGAAGAATTAAAGAAAAACAATACCCTCCCCGGGGAGGACCTAAAAGCCCTTCTTGGCAGCCTTTCCGATGAAGACGAAGAGAAGCTTTATGAATCCGCCAGGTCCGTACGGGAAAAGTATTACGGAAAAGACGTCTACCTAAGGGGCCTTATCGAATTTACGAATTACTGCAAAAACGGCTGCCTTTACTGCGGGATCAGGAATGGAAATAAAAACCTGGAAAGATACCGTCTGTCGAAGGAAGCCATCATTGAGTGCGCAGACAGAGGGTATACCCTGGGGTTTCGGACGGTGGTCCTTCAGGGCGGGGAGGATCTTTCCTATTCCTCAGACGATATATGTGACATAGTCTCCACCATCAAGGAAAATCACCCCGATATAGCCGTAACCTTGTCCATCGGTGAAAAATCCCGTAAAGAATACCGGGCTTATTTTGATGCGGGTGCAGACAGGTACCTGCTTAGGCATGAAACGGTAAACAAAGACCTCTACGAAAAGCTGCATCCCTTTGACATGTCTATGGAGAACAGGTTAAGATGCCTTGATGACTTAAAGGAAATCGGCTATCAGGTGGGTGTGGGGATTATGGTAGGCTGCCCTTACCAAACAATAGACCATATCGTAAACGACCTTTTTTTCATGAAGGAATTTGAATCCCACATGGTGGGAATAGGTCCCTACATACCCCACAGGGACACGCCGTTTGCGGGCATGAAGCCGGGTACCCTTAAAGACACCCTGCACCTTTTGGCCATCATACGCCTTATGAACCCAAAAGTCCTTCTTCCCGCCACCACCGCCTTGGGAACCATACACCCCCTTGGCAGGGAAATGGGTATAAAGGCAGGGGCAAATGTCGTCATGCC
>CAJOPH010000038.1 GCA_905236805.1 uncultured Eubacterium sp.
CCGCTTTCCAAAGTAAGCTCCACCACGGGATGCCTTCCGCCCTCGATAGATAGTGAATCCTTATCGGTTATTTTGGGCCTTACGTATCTGTTTTTTTCTGAAACGCTTGCAAATGAAAGATATACATCAAGCTTTGCCAGCGCATTCGCGGTAGTCTGGATGGTTTCTTTTTTTTCATTTACCTTTTCTAAGATATCGTAAAAAAGCTCATACTCAAGCGCGGATAATTTATCCTGGGCACCTAATATCTTGTCTTCGAGATCCTTTAATTCGGAAGTAATAAACCTCTCAGAGCCCGTAAGGGTCTGCTTCCTTATGAAATAATCAGGAACCTTGTCCAAAAAAGAATTCGTGACCTCCAGGTAATACCCAAAAACCTTGTTGTATTTTATCCTGAGGTTTTTTATCCCGGTCTTTTGCCTTTCTTTTTCCTCTATTTGGGCAAGCCATCCCTTTCCGTCAATCTTTACGCTTCTGTATTCATCCACCTGTTCATTGTATCCATCCTTTATAAAGCCACCTTCCCTTGAAGATAACGGCGCATCTTCCACTATGGCGTCATTGATAAGGCCGCAAAGATCTTCCATGGGGTCTATTTTTTCAAAAATATCCAAAAGCTCTAAGCTTCCATATTCTTTAAGGAGCATCCTGATGGAAGGCAGGTATTTTAATGATGAACATAAAGATACCATGTCCCTGGGAGTTGCGCTCCTGAATGTGATCTTCCCAAGGAGCCTTTCTAAATCATAAACGCCCGAAAGATACTCCATAAGCTCCTGTCTGTTGATAAGATCCCTTAGAAGGTCTTCCACGGCGTCCTGCCTTTTTTCTATTTTTTCCCTGTCTGTAAGGGGCTGGGTGATGTAGCTTCTAAGGAGGCGTTTTCCCATGGATGTTTTTGTCTTATCCAGGACCCATAGAAGGGAGCCTTTTACCTTTTTTTCCCTCATGGTCTCTGTAAGCTCCAGGTTTCTCCTAGTAGCCCGGTCCAGGTGCATGAAGGAATCTGCCCTATAGGGAACAAGCTTTGTAAAATGCGAAAGGTCGTTTTTCTGCGTCTTAAGCAGATAGTTGAAAAGCACTCCCGATGCCAAAGATCCCACTTCAAAATCATCTATCCCAATGGCAGATAGGGAATGTACCTTGAAATGATCCGTAAGGACCTTACTTGAAAAATCTCCCTCATACTGCCACTCATCCACAGATGATGGGTAAAAACCCAGGTGGGAAGATATCTCATCTTTTAAATCATCATAAATCCTTTCCTCGCAGAGGATCTCGGTGGGGTCATATTTGGATAATTCATCCAAAAATTTATCCTTTCCTTCCACCTGTGTCAGGGCAAAATACCCTGTGGATACATCTGCCAAAGAGATTCCGTATATGTTCTTTTTTTCACATATGCTGCAAATATACCTGGTCTTTTTTTCGCCCGAATCATCCGGGGACATATGGGTTCCGGGCGTAACTATCCTTGTGACCTCCCTTTTTACCAGACCCTTTGCCGTCTTTGGATCTTCCATCTGTTCACAGATGGCTACCTTGTGTCCTTTTTCGACCAGAAGACCTAAATAATTGTCCACGGAATGGTAGGGAACTCCGCACATTGGCGCACGCTCTTCTTTCCCACAGGCCTTTCCGGTGAGGGTAAGCTCCAGCTCCTTTGATACCGTTAAGGCATCGTCAAAAAACATCTCATAAAAATCGCCCAGCCTGTAAAAAAGAATGCAGTCCTTATACTCCTTCTTTGTCTCCAGGTATTTTTGCATCATCGGAGAATATTCAGACATATCTACCTACCTTATATTTTTTCGCTATCATCATGGCTGCCTTTATGCCATCTGCAGCAGAAGATGTGATTCCTCCGGCATAGCCTGCCCCCTCCCCTATCGGGTAAATAAAGGAAGATGAGCGGCTCTCCATCCTCTCATTTCTCAATATCCTTACGGGAGATGAAGACCTTGATTCTACGGCATAAACCATGGAAGATGGGTCATCGAAGCCGGGAATTATCTTCCCAAAATGTTCCATGCCAAAAAGGAATGATTGTTCCAGGTCTTTGGGAAGAATACCCCTTAATCCTTTTCCGAAAGAATCTTTTTTATATTCCCCGAAAGGCTGCCTTAATACCCTTCCGTTTTCCCTTAGAAATGCGGTCCTTTCTATTTCCCTTTGAAAATCCATCATCTTAAGCGGACTTTCTCCTTCTATTTCATCCGTATTTACAGTCATTATTATTGCGCTATTTGCATTTTTCCCATCCCTTTTGGAATAACTCATGCCATTTATGCATAAAAACCCCCGTTCGGTTGATGAATTTATCACATATCCCCCGGGACACATGCAAAAAGAATATACTCCCCTTCCACCATCGGCCCTGCAGGTTAATTTGTATGAGGCCGAAGGAAGGTCATATTTATTACGGGCAGATCCATATACATATTCATCAATCATATCCTGGGGGTGCTCTACCCTATACCCTACGGCTATAGGCTTGGCCTCCATATGCAGGCCATCCCCATAAAGAAAGGAAAAAATCTCCCTCGAAGCATTTCCAACGGCCAATACCACGCAGTTTGATTCCATAATCCTTTTGTCTGAAAGGCTTATCCTGATACGGTCATCCTTCCTGTAAATCCCATTGACTTTGGATTCAAAAAGAAATTCGCCTCCGTTATCTTCTATCAAAGACCTTATGTTTTTTATTATCCCTTCTAATCTATCCGTGCCTACATGGGGCTTGGCTTCATACATGATGGATGGGTCTGCGCCAAGTTTGGTGAATTCATTAAGTACACTTGTTACATATCCTTCCCTGTCATGTATGGCGGTATTTAGCTTTCCGTCCGAAAATGTCCCCGCACCCCCCTCACCGAAAGAGACATTGGAATCCTCATCAAGTATTCCTTCCCGCAAAAACCTTTCCACATCTTTTTTTCTATCTTCCACCTTCCTTCCCCTCTCTATGATGAGGGGGGAAAATCCCATCCTTGAAAGATATAGCCCACAAAAAAGCCCGGAAGGTCCTGCTCCTATTATTATAGGGCGGTTTATCAGGGAAAGGGTTCCCGTTATGTTTAATTTGATTTCGGAATGATCAACAAAGCTTAAATCTCCCCTGACATACTTTTTAGGGATCTTCGTGTCTGTTTCCACCGAATAAACATAATAAAGAGCAGGTTTTTTACGGGAATCTAAGGATTTCCTTATGATCTTAAATGAACGAAGATCATAAGGACTGATATGAAGCTTTTTTGCCAAAGCCAAACAAAAATCTTCAGGTGAATGGTCTACGGGAAGCTTTATATTGTTTATTTTAATCAAATCATATCCCTCTTTTTGCTATGCTTTTTCCCACCAGGTACCCGCTGCTCCAGGCCCATTGGAGATTGTATCCCCCACAGTCTCCGTCCACATCCACCGCCTCACCTGCAAAAAAAAGTCCTTTTTTGCATATGGATTCTAATTCATCCGTAAGGCATCCCATATCAACTCCTCCCGCCGTAGCTTGGACCCTGTCAAATTCCCAGGGGGATTTTATCCGGATGCTCCAGTTTTTTACTAAACGAGAATATTTATCAATGTTTTCATCGTCCATATCCTTAAGCTTCAAGGAGGGACGTATCCCCAAAATCCTGCAGAAAAGTATGGCAAGCTTCTTATCCAGGATCAGGGAAAACCCATTTTGTATTTCTTCATCCAAAAAATTCATCCTTATTTTTTGGAGATTTGATTTTATTTCTTCTTTATCATATTTTGGAAAAAGGTCTGTGATAACCCTTACTTTTTTCTTTTCATTAAGTCCCCGTGCGGCATATCTTGAGATATTAAAAACCGGTATGCCCGATATGCCTTCTTTGGTGACCTGAAGGTTTCCCTGTTCTTTTTTTACTGTTTTACCGTCTATCTCAAGGGATATTTTTGCATCTGTCCTTATTCCCGCTATCTTCTTAAAATAATCTTCCTCTGCCACCAATCCTCCCAGGGCAGGCACCATGGGGATTATGTTTATCCCCAGTTCCTTAAGGATGGGAAAAATACTTCCATCGCTCCCCAGCTTTTTTGCAGCCATGCCTCCTGAGGAAATAACAACTGACTTTGCAAGCACTTCTTTTTTATTATCCGATATTTCCCAAAGCTTATTTTCATGATCAGATATTTTTTTTACTTTATATCCCGTGAAAACATCAATGTTTTTTCTTTTTTTTATTTCCATGAAAAAGGCATTTAAGATTGTTTTCGCCTCGCAGGTATTAGGATAGGTATATCCTCCTTTTTCCATCGTTATTACGCCTAAGTCATTGAAAAAATCTACCGTATCCTTATGGTCAAAATTCCTTATGACGCGTTCTATCCTATCTTTATTTCCACCATGAAAATGCCTTATATCCATGTCGGTATTCGAAAGGTTGCATCTTCCGTTTCCCGTGGAAAGAATTTTTTTGCCTATCCTGTCATTATGGTCTATTAAGGCTATCGATTTATTTCCACTATCCGCATTTACGGCCGCCATCATCCCCGCTGCTCCGGCACCTATTATGGCAGCATCAAATATTTTTCCCATGGTCATAAAAGCCCCACTTTTTCAAATATCTTAGAGAGCCTTGAGCCCCCGGGGAAACCCGCCATCTCTTCCTTCGTTATTCCTTTCATCAAGAGGATCAAAAGGGTATAAACCACCACGGCCACTATTATTGAAAACACGGTACAGAGGAAATTAAGGTTGCTTAGCATCATCGTGACCTTGTATGTGCCATAGGTCACAGCCCCCATGATGATGGATGCTATCATGGGTATGATAAAGGTCTTTCTCACATTATGATGGTACTTTAGATACCTGTGCAGTGACCTGGAATTAAGGATGCACATCAAAAACGCATATATAACGGTGGAATATATTACCGCAAATATGTCCATTTTGAACGCGAACATGAAAAGGATCAAAAACAGCATGTGTATGACCAAAGCGGTGATGGCATTTTTGACCGGCTCTCCCATATGATCTATTCCCTGCAGCATGGCATTGGAAAGAGTGGATATGGCGTAAAATATCACGGAGATCGCCCCCGCCCTTATCATGAGGGCGCCTATGGGCCTTGGGTCTTTGAACAAAAGCTGAAGTATGGGAGATGCCAAAACGAAAAGTCCCACTGCGCATGGAATGGTAACTATCATGGTAAATCTCATGGCAGATTGGATCTTTGTCACCACCAAAGGCTTATTTCTTGCGGTATGTGCCCTTGTGATGCTGGGGACGGAAGATGCCGCAAGGGCAGATGCCAGGGCTATGGGAACGTTTATCAAAACCTTGTATTTTCCCACGAATATCCCCCACCAAGAGGAAATATCCGCTTTGGAATATCCCTGATAATTCGCGATGTTTTTGAAAAGTATCTGATCTACCAGGGAACTTACATTATAAACCGTGGTACTGAGAAGAACGGGAACCACTGTCATTATGATGATATAAAAGATTTTGGAATAAGGCTCTAAGAATCTGTTTCTTTCCGACCTCATCATTCTTTTGTAGGATTTCCTGTAGGCCATAAAAATAAAAAGCAAAAAAAGAAGGGCGCACAAAGCTCCTGCCCCGGTGCCCAGGGTGCCTCCCGCAGCCCCGAAGCTTTGGTCCCTTTCTTTTTGATTTCCCAATAAGGCCCCTATCTTAAGGCCGTACCTGTAAAGCACAAAGGCCGCGCCCACGCTTACCACGGCGTTTACTATCTGCTCAATGATCTGGGAGATCGCGCTTGGCACCATGGTTCCCATCCCCTGGAAAAAACCCCTTACCACTCCCATCACTGCCACAATAAGGAGGGTAGGTCCCAATACCCTTAACGCCAGAAAGCTTTGGGGAGTAGCCAAAAGGACTGTTAAAGGGGCTGCAAAAACAAGAACCACAAGGGATGATAGACCTCCTGTCACAAACGCAAAAATAAGCGCACCCTTGAATACACGGTACGCATTATTTTTCTGTCCCTTGGACAATCTCTGCGCAATAAGCTTTGAAACCGCCAGGGGGAGGCTATAGGATGAAATGAGCAGCAAAATGTTGTAGATCTCAAAGGCTGCCCCATAATAGTTGTTGCCCTCATCACCTATTATATTGGTCAAGGGAATCCTGTAGATAAGGCCTATTATCCTGCTGATAATGGACGCAACGGCCAGTATGGATCCCTGGACCAAAAATTCATTTTTCTTTTTTTCGCTCCTAGAGCTCATAAAATCACTCCGATGATCCGCCGCCTATGGAAACGTCGGAAAATTTATCATTTAAGACTATGCTTATCCAGGTCTTTCCCGGATTGAGTGTTATTTCATTTCCTGCATCATCGTAAAAAATGGTCCTGTCGGATTCAGATGCCTTAGACCAAGTCACGTGTATGGCCTTTCCGTTAGTGATATAATACCCTTCCTGCCCGTCAGTCGTATTAATATGATAGGTGCCATGGGAGGCCTCCATGTAATAAGAAACGCTCTGTATGAGGATGTTCTTACATGTAAGCTGCTCTCCCGTGGCTGCATCCGTATGTTCTGAATTGTATTCATACCTGTAGTACAATCCGTCATCCTGATTGTATTCAAACCATGGAGCCGAAAGCTGATAGCCGATTTTTACTGTCTCGGCCGTATCTCCATCATTAAGCGTAACCTCAGAATCTTTATCCGCAAACTTGAAATGTCCTTCATAGTCATCACTATATTCATTTCGGAAGCCCTTGGAGCTTATCATGCTTTCCAAAAGCTCACTGCTGGTAAATGCATTATCGGGCCTGCTCCTTGATGAATCCCTCCAGAATGCAGACTCATCCGTCATTCCGTCTATCTCATCTATCTGACCTGATGATAGGAAGGATGTGGCATATTCCGATTCACCGAAATGTGTATATATCCCATCATATTCCAGGTCAAAATAACAATAATAAAGCCTGCAGCTCCTTACGGGACCTACGGACTCTAATTTGCTAAGCTCTGCCCTGTCAAAGACTGCCATAAGCCTCGTGTAGGGGGCTTCCACCGGTACCTCGTAGATGACTCCCGCCTTGGAGAGGCCATACTGGGGAAGGGCTCCGTAATTGTCATTGGGAATCATTATGGCCAATGGTCTTAAGTTCCCATAATCATCGGCATCATCTTGAGAAAACTCTTCACCTGTCAGATAAGAATACACACCGCTTCCTGTTTCTTCTTCTTCCACAGGCACTTCTACAGGGTCAGCAGACTCCACCACGGGAGTACTTTCCACTGTTACCTCTTCCTCCTTTTTTCCGCAGGCTCCCATGGAGATGGCCATGGAAAGAACCAGGATTAAAGATGCCGTCTTTTTAAACATAGATAAATACCTCCTTGCGGATAAGCGTTCCCAAACCCCTTAGGGGTTCTTATCTTATAGTAAACGAATTTATTAAATGCGTTTACTATATATCTTTATACATCGCGTGTAATATTGCAGCCATCAAGGATTTGCCTTTGTCTTTCTTCCATCAGCTTTCTTTCGTCAGCCTCGATATGGTCATGCCCCAAAAGGTGAAGCATCCCGTGGGTGATAAGAAAGGAAAACTCCCTCCTTGCAGAATGACCATATTCTTTTGCCTGTGAAAGAACCTTTTCCGCGCAGACTAATATGTCTCCGAGCATGATTTCATTGGTGTCGGGGTCTATGGCATTTTGTCCGCACAGCTGTTTTTGGGAAATCCTTTCGGGCTCTTCATAAAAAAGCATGGGGAAAGACAATACATCAGTAGGGCTATCCACGCTCCTTTGCTCGTTATTTATTTCACGAATCCTTACTTCATCCACAAGCATGATACCCACTTGTGTGTTTGGATAAAAACCTGTGACAGAAAGCGTTGTTCTTACTAATAAATCTACGGTCTCTTCCACATCGAAGTCAAACCATTCCTTAAAACCCTTGGATGTGCTATTTTCTAAATCTACGGTCATATTCCATACTCGATTCTATCATTATATCCCTTATCTTTATGTATTGGTTCATGGATAGATTGGACTTGTCAAGGTATCCTTTGGTACTAATGTCATTTACTACCCCGTGCACTATGAATTCATATTCCATTTTTGACTTACCGGTTTTATGTTCTTCAAAGGCCCTCGTTACGGCATCTGCTATATAGACAATTGCTGATATGGGAGATGAAGGAAGACGCCTTATCCCCCTTGTCTCATTAAGAATCCATATTATCTGCTTCGGGAAGTCACATTCTAAGGCAATCTTTACACCCTGTTCCACCGAAAAATCCCCTTCCAGTCCTCCTACGAGATAGTAAAGTCCCGCCGTCCTTGCTACTTCTTCATTTTCGCCTATTTTTTCGGCTATGATTCCCGAAAGATCCGATACAAAGACTGCGCGTTTTAAGTCCATTGTAGCAGATTCTTTTAACTGTCTTCTTAATATGAATGAATCATCCCTTACCTTTATCAACCTGCTTTTTTCAGTAATACTCAAAAACCTTGTCGTTACAAAATCCGTAACGGCTATCAAACCTAAGAATCCAAATGCCGCACATGCAGGAAAAACCAGACTGTAAGTATCGATATTTTCTATTTCCGCCCCACTGTTATCCAGGTAATAAAAAAGAACGGATAAAGAAAACATTAAGAAAAAAATACTCAAATATTCTAATATTTTATTCTTGCTCTCCCTGAATATCTCACCGATGATAACGCCAAAGATCACCATTATCAGCATATATCCCAAATGATAATCCGTAATATCCATTATGATGGCATACTCTATGCAAAACATTGCGGGAACCAAAATACCAAAAAAAGGCTCCATCACCAAAGAAAACATGACGGAAAGAGCCGCCACAGGCTCGGTATATCCCGGAAGGTACGATGAGCCAAAAAGGCACAATGCACTTATAAGACACAGCACCCCTATTCTTTTGTAATCCCTGTATATATCGTCATATGTATCGGCCAAAGACCTTTTATGAAGGTAACTTCCCCATACCAAAAGGCACATAAGTAAAGCTACTATGCCATACGCGTAAAAATCTGCTGTATGGTAATCTATTTTCTTTTCATATGACAAAGAAATGAAAAGTCCAAGAAAGGAAATAAATATGAGAGGCAGATACAATACATGCCTCTTCGGAGACAGCATCTTAACGTCTGCCTTCTTCTGCTTTCCTTGGCCTTGAGTGCTCTTTTTTCCTGTTTTCATTTATTTCATATGCCTTCACTATTTTCTGAACCAAAGGATGCCTTACCACATCCTTTCCCGACAGATGGCATATGCCAATGTCATCTATCCCCTTTAATACCTTTATCGCATCCTCCAGACCTGATATCTGGCCGGGTCCTAAATCCTTCTGAGTCTCATCCCCCGTAACCACCACCTTTGATCCAAAGCCTATCCTCGTAAGAAACATCTTCATCTGGGCGGGAGTAGTGTTCTGCGCCTCATCCAATATGATGTATGCGCCATCCAAGGTACGTCCCCTCATATATGCCAAAGGCGCAACCTCTATAAGCCCCCTTTCCATGTTCCTTTGAAAATTTTCAGATCCCATTATCTGATAGAGGGCATCATATAACGGCCTAAGATATGGATCTACCTTGCTTTGAAGATCCCCCGGAAGGAACCCTAACTTTTCTCCTGCCTCTATGGCCGGCCTTGTGAGGATGATTCTTGAAACCTCCTCATTACGGAAAGCATTTATAGCCATGGCCATGGCCAAATATGTCTTTCCCGTTCCTGCAGGACCTACCGCAAAAACCACCATTTTATCCTGCATCATTTTAACATACTCTTCCTGTCCAAAGGTTTTTGCGGTTATGGGATTCCCTAAGGTGGTGTGGCAGATTATGCTTTTATCAACATTGACCACGGATTTTTTGGAATTCTCCCTCACCAGGTCAATGGCATAGTTTACCTTCTGTTCTGATATTTCCTGATTGTTTCTGTATAGATCCACCAGCTGGTTTAACAGCTTTTTTGTATTAAGGATATCATTTTCATTCCCGGTAATCTTTAATTCATCGTCCCTGTATGTGAGACTGACACGGAAGGCCTTTTCTATTTTTTTCAGATACTTATCATAAGATCCGCATATCCCCTTGAACGCGTCTCCTTCTATCTCATATCCGGATGTTTTTTTTCCATCAATCATCAAACTTACCTAAAAAGTCCTGTATCCTCTGGTTAGGTGAATCAAATACTTCATTGGGAGTCCCTTCCACGATGAAATTCCCATCCTCCATGAAAAGTACCCTGTCTGCCACACTCTTTGCAAAATTCATCTCATGGGTGACTATAACCATGGTCATGTGCTCCTTTGCAAGATCCTTTATTACCTTTAATATCTCCCCCGTAAGCTCCGGATCCAAGGCAGATGTAGGCTCATCAAAAAACAATATGTCAGGTTTTAAGGCAAGGGCTCTTGCGATGGAGACCCTCTGCTGCTGTCCTCCCGACAATTGATGCGGATAATTGTCTGCCTTGTCGGAAAGCCCCATTTTTTCAAGCAGTAAATAAGCCTCTTTTTTTGCCTCTTCCTTGTCCTTCCTTTGGACCTTTACCTGCGCATCCATCACATTCTTAAGCACGGAAAAATGGGGAAAAAGGTTAAAGCTTTGAAAAACCAAACCAAAATAACGCCGTATCTGCTTAAGATCTTTTTTTGAGGCATAGACGGATCTGCCATCTTCATTCATGCGAACCGCATGCATCCCCAAGTAAGACATCTCACCTCCGTCCATGGTCTCCAACAAGGTAGCTATCCTAAGGAGGGTTGATTTTCCGGATCCGGAAGGACCTATCACGGCCACCGTCTCCCCCTTGTCTATCTTCAGGGAAATATCTTTTAGCACCACATGTGAATCAAAGGATTTTTTCACATGGTTCATTTCCAAAATATTCATATAGAGTGATTTTAGGAACTATAGAACAATAATATGAACGAAAATCCTTCGTCCAAATGCACAACTTATTATTCTACAGTTCCTTAGTAAAATGCCAGTTTCTTTTCCAGCTTGGAAAAGATTATGGCCACTACAAGATTAAATACATAATAAAAACCGGCCGCAATTAAAAACGGCGTCATACTGGTCTGAGCCGCGGCTATCTGCTTTGCCATGGTGAACATTTCCGCCACGGCAAGACCAAAAGCAAGGGACGTATCCTTGACAAGCGTAATGGTCTCATTACATACGGGTGGAAGTATGATCTTTATCACCTGAGGCATGATAATCCCAAAAAACCCCTGGGTTTTGGAATATCCCAATACCTCCAAGGCCTCATATTGGCCCTTAGGTATGGCGGATATCCCTGACCTGTAAATCTCCGCAAAATATGCGGCATAATTCAAGGCAAAACCAATAAGCACGGCCCACATCCTGTAAGAAGACGTGATCTTTATCCCAAATATGAAATATGGACCGTAATATACCACAAGGAGCTGCAGCAAAAGGGGTGTCCCCCTCATGACTGATATATAAAACTTTATGACTAAGGACAACACCTTAAACCTTGACATTCTTCCAAGGCAAAGAACAAGCCCTAAGATCAAGGATAAGACCAACGTCACGGTAAATATCTCAATGGAGATGATCATCCCCTGACCTAACTGCTCAATAATCTTTTCCGCAGACATATGTTAATCTTGACCAAAGCAGAGCATATCGGAAAGCCCCCACTCCTGCGTGATCTCGTCTAATGTTCCGTCTTCTTTCATTTCCATAAGCGTATTTTGAACCGCATCCCTGAGAGATTCATTTCCGAGCTTAAACCCTATGCCATACTGCTCCGATGAAATATAATCATCCAATATCACGTACTTATCCTCACCCCTTGAAGATATCTGGTATTTTGCCACGGCAATATCCATGGCCACGCAATCGGAAGCCCCCGATTCCATGTCGAGAAAAGCGGAGTTGTAATCCGCCACCTCAGTAAGGGAACCAAAGGTGGCAGTAAGGTCGGGCATATCGTTAAGCGCGGCCAGGGCAGATGAATCAGCCTGCACCAAAACACTTTTTCCTGCCAGATCATCCCATGATGAAATACCGGAATCCGAAGATACCACAAAAACCTGGGTATTATCTATATAGGGATCGCTCCAGGTATAGTCATCCTCCCTGCCGTTTATGGTAAATCCATTCCATATACAGTCGATGGCTCCTGAATTAAGCTCGTTGTCTTTGGAATCCCAGTCTATGGGCTGCTTTATGAGCTCCCATCCGTTCCTGTCACATACCTCCTGGGCTAAAGAAAGGTCGTACCCCACATACTCTCCATTATCATCCATGTACCCGTAAGGAGGAAACTCAGCATCAAAGCCCACCGTAAAGGTAGTCCTTTCTTCTTCGCCCGTGGCTTTCGCATCAGAAGATGCCCCTTCTTCGGGAGACGATGATTCAGCCGCAATCTGGTCTGACGCTTCCTTGTCCCCTGATCCTGAAGACGAATTATCGCCCGAACCTCCGCAGGCACAAAGACCTGCCACCATGGATACCATAAGCAACATTGCAAATATTTTTTTCATTTTTTTTCTCCTTATTAAAATTTTCCGACTCTTGATTGTATCACAGAAATTAAAAATAGTCAATCATTTATGGTAGGGCTCATTATTCATGATCCTAAAACACCGGTAAAGCTGCTCTAACAGTATCACCCTCATGAGCTGATGGGGAAATGTCATTTTAGAAAAGCTAAGGATAAAATCACACCTGTCACAAACATTCTTCCAAAGCCCCAAAGACCCTCCTATTACGAACGACACGTGGCTTTTTCCCGCCACAAATGAATCCCTTAAACTCTGCGAAAATTCCAAAGAATCCAATTGCCTGCCTTCTATGCAGAGGGCTATTTTGAAGGAGTCGTCATAAAGATGCGCTAAAATCCTCTCACCTTCTTTTTTAAGTATAATCTCTTTTTCCCTGTCAGATAAGGAAAAAGGCGTCTTTTCGTCGGCTACCTCTATGATATTTATTTTGGAATACCTTGAAAGCCTTTTTATGTATTCATCTGCGGCCATCAAGAGGTATTTTTCCTTTAGCTTTCCCACGCAGATTATGGATATTTTCATCTGTTTTTCTTTTTTTCTTCTTTTCCTTCCTTGTCCGTACCGAAATCATACTGCTTGTTAACGCAGGTATAAGACCTGGTGGTAACTTTGCTGTAGAGACCGTTTTCATTAAGGAGTATGACGGATAGGATATTATTTCCCTCCATCATTTCTATCGTTCCATCGGTCTCTTCCGATGTGTCATCAGGGATTGACCCATCCCAGGTGTAATACGCCCTGCAGCCATCCGGAATGGTAACTATTATTTCTTCCTTTTCGTGAAACAGCCCGCTTTGTGGAGAGACCAAAGGAGGGTCGGGGGCTACAAGGTCTACCTCATAGCTTTCCTGTGCGGGAATGGAAAGATTTCCTTTTTTGTCCGCACATACGGCAGAAACCATTGTTTTTCCTTCAGGAAGCTCAAAAGGTCCTGTGTACCTTAATGAAGCTGTATCAGGCTCGGTACCGTCTATGGTATAATAAATATAATATCCATTTTTTGGAGCCGTAATGCTTACCGTCAGGGCTTCATTATATGTTCCTCCTTCAGGCAAAATCTCAGGAGGTCTTGTAAGGTAGCTATCTGCCAATTTAAAAACTTCCTCATCATCCATGTTTTCAATGGCAAGATTCCTTATCTTATCATAATCCCCATTTTGTCCATATGCGCTTAATAAAAGCTCATAAAACTTTAATATGGGTACGTCCCCTTCATTTAACCCGTCTTTATCGGAATATTTATTGATGGCTTCTTCCAGGACGGATATACATTCACCATATCTTTCCATCTGATAATAATTATCAGCTATCAAATATACAGGGTCTCTTTTTTCAAGGTTAAGATCGCCTGCTTTTTTTGCATATTGCAATGATTTTTCATAATTTCCTTCATCATGGTAAAGATAGGCCTTCTTCATCTGGTAGGTATATGAATTATCCCTTTTTCCTTTCACAAGGAAAGAACCTGTAATGGTCCCTACGCACACCATCACAAAAAGTATTATAAAGAATAATCTTATCTTTTTTTTCCTGTTCTTTCTTATACCATCTTTTTTATTTTCATTTTTTATTATTTCTTCTTTCTTGTCCCTTTCCTCCTGCTCTTTTTGCTTTCTTTCCTCCTCTTCCTTCTCAACCCAATACAGGGGATCTTCCTCGGGAACATAATCAGGCACTATCTGAGCTTCCTTGCCGCAGTTTTCACAATAGACACTCCCTACCCTAAGCTCATGCCCACAGTAACTGCATTTCATCTATACCTCACCTACTCTTCTTTTCAAGGATAAAAGACAGTTTTTCATAAGCATAGCTATGGTCATAGGTCCTACCCCGCCCGGTACCGGCGTGATATATGATGCCTTGTTTTTTACATCCTCAAAATCCACATCACCGGAAAGCTTGTTGTTTTCATCCCTGTGGATCCCTACATCTATGACAACGGCCCCTTCCTTTACATATTCACTGTTTATGAAATGTCTCTTTCCCACACCCACTATCAAAATGTCTGCATCAGAGCATATATCTTTTAGGTTTTTGGTATGTGAATGGGTAATGGTTACCGTTGCGTTTTCCCTAAGCATCAGTATGGCGGCGGGCTTTCCTACGATATTGCTCCTTCCTACCACGACACAGTTTTTTCCATCTATCTTAATATCATATCTTTTCAAAAGTTCTATTATACCGGCCGGTGTACATGGGAGAAATCCATCTGTCCCTACGACCATCGCTCCCACGGATTGCACATGGAATCCATCCACATCCTTTATGGGTGATATGGCAGCTATCACCTTGTCCTCATCTATATGGGGAGGCAAAGGAAGCTGTACCAGAATCCCATCTATGTTTTCATCATTGTTAAGCTCATCTATAAGAAAAAGCAGCTCATCTTCGGTCATTGAAGACGGTTTTTCGTAAGATAAAGATTCAAATCCCACATATTCGCAGGCCTTTTTCTTGTTTTTTACATAGACCGATGAGGCAGGATCGTCTCCTACAAGAACTACAGCCAAAGTTCCCTTAAAGCCCTTTTCAAGAAGTATTTCATTTTCCGCCTTCACCTCATCCTTAATAGCCTCGGATATCTTTTTGCCATCTATTATTTCAGCCATCATATCTCCTTGGAATCTGCTAAAACAGTCCTGTTATTTTTCCGTTTTTATCCACGTCTATCGCCTCTGCCGATGGAATCTTCGGGAGACCCGGCATGGTCATGACGCTCCCGGTAAGCGCAACGATAAATCCGGCTCCCGTGGAAGGATATACCTCCCTTACGTTCAAGGTAAAGCCTTTGGGCGCTCCCAATGCTTTTTCATCATCGGACAATGAATACTGCGTCTTTGCTATGCACACCGGCATATTTCCCAGTCCCAGATCCACCATCTTATTTATCTGGCGTTCCGCAGCCTTGGAATACGATACCCTTGCCGCACCATATATTTCCTTGGCTATAGTATCTATTTTTTCCCTGATCGAACTTTCCTTCCCGTAAAGGGACTTAAAATGGCTTTCATCATGTTCCAGATGGAAGATGACCTCATCCGCCAGACAAAGCCCTCCTTCACCGCCCTTCTCCCAGACTTCGGAAAGCGTGAAAGATACCTTCATTTCCTTACACAAATCCCTAACCACTTTAAGCTCAGCTTCGGTATCTGTGGAAAATTTATTCAGGGTGACTATGATGGGAACCCCGTATTTTTTAAGGTTTTCAATATGTTTTTTTAAATTTGCAAGCCCCAGTCTTACCGCATCTACGCTCTCTACGGAAAGATCCTTTTTGCTTACCCCTCCGTTATATTTTAAGGCTCTTACAGTGGCCACAAGAACCACGCAGTCGGGGTTAAGATTTGCCATCCGGCATTTTATGTCGAAAAATTTTTCTGCCCCAAGGTCGGCACCGAAACCTGCCTCCGTAACCGCTATATCACCTAATTTAAGCGCTGCCTTGGTAGCCCTTACCGAATTACAGCCATGGGCAATATTGGCAAAAGGTCCGCCATGAACCAGGGCCGGGGTGTGTTCCAGCGTCTGAATTAAATTTGGCTTTATTGCGTCCTTCATAAGAGCCGCCATGGCCCCTACCGCATTAAGGTCTTTTGCCGTAACGGGGTCTCCTGCGTAATTGTATGCCACTATGATGCGGGAAAGCCTTTCCTTCAGGTCTTCCATATCATTTGCAAGGCACAAAACGGCCATGATCTCCGATGCGGCCGTAATGACGAAATGATCCTCCCTTACGAACCCATCCGCCTTGGCACCCATTCCGACCACGATATTCCTCAATACCCTGTCGTTCATGTCCATGGTTCTTTTCCACACTATCTGCCTTTCATCTATCTTAAGTGCGTTTCCCTGCTGGATATGGTTGTCAAGCATGGCTGCAAGCAGATTGTTTGCGGAGGTTATGGCATGAAGGTCTCCGGTAAAATGAAGGTTTAGCTCCTCCATGGGCACCACCTGGGAATATCCCCCTCCCGCGGCACCCCCCTTTATTCCAAAACAAGGTCCAAGGGAAGGTTCCCGGATAGCCAAAACAGCCTTTTTTCCCTTTTTCCACAGAGCCTGAGCCAAGCCCACCGATGTGGTGGTCTTTCCCTCCCCGGCAGGTGTCGGGTTTATCGCCGTGACAAGGACCAGCTTCCCATCGTCATTTTTTTCTATGTCCCTTAGTACATCTTCGGATAGCTTGGCTTTATATTTTCCATACTGTTCTATATCGGTATCTGATATGCCAAGCTTTTTTGCTATATTTGTTATCGGCTCTAATTTAGCATGGGAAGCTATTTCAATATCACTTTTCATCTTTTAATAGATCTCCTTATCCGTTTTCTCACCCATTTTCTTACCCATTTTCTTCTAACCAGTTTTCAAACTGCTCCATGGACATCAATACCTGCCTGGGCTTTGTGCCTTCTTCGGGACCTAAGATCCCATTATCTGACAACTGGTCTACTATACGGGCAGCCCTGTTAAAACCTATCCTGAACTTTCTCTGAAGCGAACCTATGGAACCCTTCTCTGACTCTATCATAAACTGCGCCGCCTGAATGAAGAGCTCATCCCTGTCAAGTTCATCATCATTTGACAAGTCTCCGCCGGATTTATCCCCCGGGGATGAAACATTCGTTATCTCTTCATTGTATACGACCTCATCTTCCGTATTTTCCTTTATCCAGTTTACCACATTCATGACTTCCTCATCGGAAACGAATGCACCCTGAACCCTGGTAGGCTTGTTTTGTCCCTGTGGGAAATAGAGCATATCTCCGTTTCCAAGGAGCTTTTCGGCCCCCACCATGTCAAGTATAGTCCTCGAATCCACTCCGGATGTCACGGAAAACGCAATACGGGAAGGCATATTGGCCTTGATAAGACCCGTAATGACATTGACAGACGGTCTTTGGGTAGCTATCACCAAATGAAGCCCAGCTGCACGGGCGAGCTGCGCCAGCCTGCATATAGAGCCTTCTACTTCACCGGGGGCTACCATCATAAGGTCTGCCAGCTCATCTACGATGATCACTATCTGTGGCAAAATATCAGGCCGCTCTTCCTCGGGAATGTCCCTTAGGTTTCTTATTTTATCGTTGTATGAGGACATGTCCCTTACATGGGAGTCCGCAAAAAGCTTGTATCTTCTGTCCATCTCACAAACGGCCCAGTTTAATGCCCCTGATGCTTTCTTCGGGTCTGTAACGACGGGACTTAACAGATGTGGGATACCATTATATACGCTAAGCTCCACCACCTTGGGATCTATCATTATGAGCTTTACCTCATCGGGATTGGCCCTTAAAAGTATGCTCATGATGATGGTATTTATGCAAACAGACTTACCCGATCCCGTGGCTCCCGCTATCAGAAGATGGGGCATCTTTGCGATGTTTCCGCATACTACAGACCCATCAATATTTTTACCTGCGGCGAAGGCTATTTTGGACTTTTGTTTTTTCATCACATCAGATTCCAACAGCTCCCGCAGAAGGACACTAACCCTCTTTGCGTTCGGAACCTCTATCCCTATGGCGCTTTTTCCCGGGATGGGGGCTTCTATCCTGATATCCGTTGCGGCCAAAGCAAGCTTTAAATCATCGGATAAGCCTACTATCTTATTTACTTTTACTCCGGGAGCGGGAAGCATCTCATACCGGGTGACGGTAGGACCCATCTCATAGCCTGTTACCTCCACATCCACTCCGAAGCTATTTAATGTCTCTTCAAGCTTTACCTTGTTTTCCAAAAGCCCCTCTTTGTCTCCCTTATTCATTGGGTCAGGCGGTGTTAAAAGGGATAAGGGAGGCAAAAGGTGTATCTTCTTTGGCGGCTTTGAAGGCAAAGGTTCTTTATCTATGGGATGAGAAGGTTCTTCGTATTTAGGCTCTTCGTATCTAGGATCTTCGTACCCGGGCTCTTCGTACTTGGGCTCTTCGAATTTTGGTTCTTCGTATTTTGGCTCTTCATACTTGGGCTCTTCGTATTTTGGCTCTTCGTATTTTGGCTC
>CAJOPH010000039.1 GCA_905236805.1 uncultured Eubacterium sp.
ACTTCCTGCTCTTGCTGACTATCGTCTGACTGGGGCAGGTCTTCAGTTACTTCATCTGTATCCGGATTTGTTGATTCTTCCCCTGCATCATAGTCTTGCGCTTCGTTTTTTAAGTTTAGGGGATCTATTGTATAATACGTGGTGTCCCGGTTTTCTTTTACGAACCATCTTACCTTACCGTCCGTACACAAGATGGGCTGGGTATCAGAAAGACGGTAATCATATCTTCCTTCATTTGATACCACGTTCCCGTAACCATCCACCAAGGCCGCCCTTACCTTCACCTGTGGCAGGGAGTCTTCTTTGGCAAATACCTCTTCCCAAAGAATTAAATAATTGCCGTTTGATAATTTGACCATCTGGGGCGTCCTTGCCGTAAGGTTTTCATCCTTTTCATATTCCGTAAGATATGATATGGTGGTTTCACTTAGGTCCTTATCCGTAGCAGTCACAAAGATATTGCGGGGTGTGGAATAATATAAATCTTCTGCCCGGTTTCCCGCTATAAGAACCTTATCCGGGGATATTTCCATACCTCCTATCGAAAGTCCCGTTTTATTATTTCCTATTTCCCCATCATCGAGGCTAAGCGCCATGGTGTATTCAACATTGGTAACAGACCTTGAAATATTGCATTTCGTGATGGATATTCCCCTGGGGTAGGCATCTCCATGATCGACCCTGTATACATCCACCCCGTCAACCTTTACGAACTGATTGAAGGAATGGCTCACATACCCTGCCTGCGCAATGTTCATTATACCTGAATAGGAATCTGCCATCGTCATGTCTTCTTCATTTACGACAAAGGTCATATTGGACTGATGATGCAGGCCGTCAGATAATGCATACATCTCATGACACGTATATACATATAGCTTCCCGTAGGCCTCAGTCATCCTAAGTGAACCCGCATCAAATGGTATGTATGTATTTTCCCCAAAGGCCGAACATTCTGATATCCTCTCCCAGTTTTTGGAATATTTCACTATACGTATGACCTCAACCGTATCATCCTCTGAATAATTAGGATTTCCAAATACCAGAAAATTATAGTCCTGCCCACTGTAATATCCCCCAAACATTGAAAGCTCCATTGTTACGGATGTAGTGGAAAAAATATCTCCACTGTACCGGGAGGCCTTCTCTATTATGACATTGCTTCCGTCAAAATAAACATTCTGCAGATAACCATCTTCCTCAGAAAGGTATGATGTCGAAACCTTGCTCCATACGGAATAATTGTTGGCGGATACATTGGAATATGAAGCAGCATATGCTATTTTTCCCGATGATAAACAAAGGGAAAATAACAAAAATGCCGCTGCCGGGCAGGATATGATTTTTTTTGATAATGCTTTCATCCTTTTCCTCCTACATATTACTATAACATAAAAAACCGCTGCTTCACGCACAATGGTCGTAAAGGGCAGCGGTCTTTCAAAAGAGCTATTTTTGTAAGAAAATCGGACCGGAAAGAACAAACCAATCCGCATCGATGGCTTTTTGCAAAATTACAACCCTGAGACATTGTATATAAAAGCCTTCCGGAAGGAACATGTGAAATGATCGATGATATCATGCTTATAATTGAAAAATTCATTTGATAGCATTCGTGCATCATTTAATGCGCGAATGTTATCATAGCATATAATAATTGATTATGACATGAACCTTTCGTTATTTTTATTTAGTAATGGCTATAGATTGTTAAAAAGAACAAAAAAATACAATTTTTCCCTCATCAGGCCAGCTCCGCAGCCCCCGTATAGAGGTTGTAGTAGGTTCCTTTCTGCGCAATCAGCTCATCATGGTCTCCTCTTTCTATGACCTTTCCCTTATCCAGGACGAGAATGGCGTTTGAATTTCTTACGGTGGAAAGCCTGTGTGCTATGACAAAGACAGTCCTTCCTTCCATGAGCCTGTCCATTCCCTCGGAAATGACCTTTTCTGTCCTGGTATCTATGGAAGACGTAGCCTCATCCAAAATCAGCACCGGAGGATCTGCCACGGCTGCCCTGGCTATTGCCAGAAGCTGGCACTGACCCTGGGAAAGGTTTCCTCCATCGTTGTCTATCATGGTGTCATATCCTTCGGGCAGATGCTCTATGAAATAATGCGCATTGGCAAGCTTTGCAGCATTTACTATCTCCGCGTCCGTAGCATCAAGCCTCCCATAACGGATGTTTTCCCTGATGGTTCCGGTGAACAGATGGGTATCCTGCAACACTATTCCCAGGGAATGACGAAGGTCATCCTTCTTTATGTCATTTACATTTATGCCATCGTAAAGAATGGTTCCGCTTGTTACGTCATAAAATCTGTTTATGAGGTTTGTTATGGTGGTCTTTCCCGCTCCCGTATGTCCCACGAAGGCTATCTTCTGTCCGGGCTTTGCAAAGAGGTTCATGCTTTTTAGCACGGGCTTTTCTTCCAGGTAACCAAAGTCCACATCCTCAAACCTCACATCACCCTTCAGCTGAATATACGATGTATTTCCGTTTTCGTCTGTCTTTTTCCATGCCCAGTGACGGGTGACTTTGTCAGACTCTGTGATCTTTCCATCGGAGGAAATATTGGCATTTACCAAAGTGACCCTTCCCTCATCTACTTCAGGTTCCTCATCAAGGAGCTTAAATATCCTCTCTGCGCCGGCAAGCGCCATAACCACGGAGTTCATCTGCTGCGAAAGCATGGTGACGGGCATGATGAGGTTTTTGGTGAAAGTAAGGAATGACGCCAGTATACCAAGCGTTATGGGAGCAAATCCCGTAACCGCCATTACGGCCCCAAGCAACGCCACCACCAGATAGGTCAGATTGCCTAATTGAGCCATTATCGGCATCAGTATGTTTACCAGAATATTGGCCTTTGAAGCATTTTCAAAAAGCTCATCGTTCATCCGGGTAAAGTCTTCCTTTGCCTTTTCTTCATGGCAAAATACCTTGATGACCTTTTGACCCGTTATCATCTCCTCCACATAGCCGTTCACCTTACCTAAGGATTTTTGCTGAAGGGAAAAATACATCCCGCTCTTTTTTGCTACAAACTGCGTAACCCATAGGATCAAAGCCAAAAGCACTATGACGATAACGGTCAGGGTAAAGCTTAGGGTGATCATGGAGACCACCACGGAAATAATGGTCACAACGGCCGATATTATCTGCGTCATTCCCATATTAAGGAACATACGCAATGTATCGGTGTCGTTCGTATATCGACTCATCAAGTCTCCTTTTGAATTGGAATCAAAATATTTTAAGGAGAGCTTTTCCATGTGTGTAAACATCTGGTCCCTGATTTTTTTCATTATACCCTGGGACACCGTGACCATGAGCCTGCTGTAAAGATATGTCGTAAAAATATTTATGGCATATCCAAGAATCATAAACCCGATTATCTTTATGAAGATTGAGAATAATGATACATTCTTTTCACCTATGAAGGGGGTGATGCAGTCGTCTATCAAATACCTCAACAGATAAGTGGCCCAGACATTGCTGACAGATGCCGCAATAAGACAGATTGCCACTATCACCATATGCACCACATATCCATCCGCAAAATAGGTAAGAAGCCTTCTTACGGTCTTTCCTATGTCCGGCTTTTCGCCCTGGTAGGGAATCCCCCTTCCTCCAGGTCCCCTGGGGCGGGAGTCCCTGTCCCTCTGGGCGCGTTCAAATTCTTTTTTATCTTCCGCACTCATTCCTCCTGCCCTCCTTTCTGCTGGGATTCATATACCTCCCGGTAAATCCTGGACTTGTCCATAAGCTCGCTGTGGGTTCCAACATCCACCACATTTCCCTCATCAAGCACTACTATCATATCGGCATGCTCCACGGATGCCACACGCTGTGCCACTATGATCTTCGTGGTATCAGGGATGTATTTTTCAAATCCCGAACGGATCTTTGCGTCTGTAGCCATGTCGACGGCGGATGTAGAGTCATCCAAAATAAGAATCTTTGGATCTTTTAACAAAGCGCGAGCGATGCAGAGCCTTTGCTTTTGCCCTCCCGATACATTCCTTCCGCCCTGCTCGATATGGGTATCATAGCCTTCTTCAAAATTATCGATAAATTCACTTGCCTGGGCTATTTCGCATACCCTGTCAAGATCCTCATCGGTGGCATCTTCGTTTCCCCATTTGAGATTAGACCGGATGGTTCCGGAAAAAAGCTCGTTTTTTTGCAATACCATGGCCACTTTTTCCCTCAGGGATTCTATGTCATAGTCACGCACATCCACGCCGCCTACCTTAACGGTTCCCTTTTTCACATCATAAAGGCGGGGGATCAGCGAGATCAGGGATGATTTGGAAGAACCCGTGCCTCCCAGGATCCCTATAACGGAGCCTGATTTAAAGTGAAGATTGACATTATTTAAAATATACTTATCTTCCCCTCCCTTATATCCAAATGAGACATTTTCGAAATCTATGGAGCCATCCCTTACTTCCATGACAGGCTCCTGTGGGTTCCTTAACATGCTCTCTTCATGAAGAACCTCCACGATACGGTCACCTGAGGCCTTTGCCATCACGCACTGCACCAACACCATTGAAACAGCCATCATGGATGTAAGTATCTGCACGGTATAGGTCATAAGGCTCATAAGCTCACCGGTGGTCATGGTCTTTTGTATGATAAGGGATGCCCCAAGCCATGCACAGACTATGGTGCAAAGATCTACCATAAAAAACATCGCAGGCTGTGTCAGGATGAGGATTTTTTCGGCTGCTATGGAATTGTCCTTCAATCCCTGCGAGGTCTCCCGGAATTTTTTGTTTTCCTCATTTTCACGCACATACGCCTTTACGGTACGTATACCGATAAGGTTTTCCTGAACCACGGTATTCATCCTGTCATAGACGGTAAAGAGCCTTTTGAAATATTTATGTGCCCTGGTCATCATAAAGTAAAGGGCTATCGCCAAAACGGGTATGGCCAATACGAATATGACCGAAAGCTGCGCATTTATCATAAACGCCATGATAAGGGAAAATATCATCATGATGGGAGCCCTTATCAGCATCCTGATGATCATCTGGTAGGCGTTTTGTACATTGGTAATATCTGTGGTAAGTCTCGTCACTAATGATGCCGTGGAAAATTTGTCAATATTTTCGAACGAAAATTCCTGTATCTTAAAATATAAATCCGAACGTAAGTTCTTTGCCAGTCCCGCACTGGCTATGGCGGCATAATGCCCTGAAAGGACACCGCACAAAAGTCCTATGATGGCACATACCAGCATAATGACCCCTATCTTCATGATATAATTAAGGTTTTCCGAGGAAAATCCATTATCTATCATAAGAGCCATCAAGTACGGAATGGCTACCTCCATCGCCACCTCACCTATCACGAAAATAGGCGCCAGAAACGAAGCTAATTTATACTCGCGCACGGAACCCATCAAAGTTCGTATCATAATTCTTTCCTTCTTAGAAAACGCACCGGAGGAGATACCTCCCCCGATGCATTTAAGTAAACAGTCCGATTAATAGTAAACGCATTTATTAAATGCGTTTACTATTATAAGTCACTGAAAAAAATCTTCAGAATTTACCGTGAAGCTTTAATATGTCAATGAGCATCTTATCCCTGTATTTTGAGATGGACGCATTGTCGTGACCTACCTCGTCGGGGTAGTTTTTCATCATTTCGTCAACCTGCTTTTGGGCTATGTCACCGTAATCAGCGGGAATGGTATCCCATGCGGCAATGTCGGCACAGAGGTTGAATCCACCGCCCAACATATCCATCATGCCCTTTATGCCGTCCTTATTGCCCAGCTGCATAATCATGTTGTGACCGAAGATAGCCCAACGGATCCCCGGTCCGAAGGTAAGCGCCTTGTCAGCATCCTCCACCGAGCATACCCCGTTTTCCACAAGGTCTATCATCTCACGGAATACTGCCAGCTGCAGCCTGTTGCAGATGTAGCCCGGAACAGGCTTGTTCAAAACGATGGCTTCCTTTCCCAGGGACTCGTAAAATTCCTTGGCAAGGGCCACATTCGCCTCATCGGTCTTTTCCGTCTTGGTAATCTCTACCAGCGGAATAAGGTGTGGGGGATTGTAAGGATGACCGCCAACGCACCTTTCAGGATGAATGGCCTTTTCGGTAATCTGCGTCAGGGGAAGCCCCGATGCAGATGTGGCATAGATGGACTCCGCAGGTGCAGACTCTTCTATCTGTGCCAGCATGCTCTGCTTGAGCTCTATCCTCTCAGGACCTGATTCCTGGATAAACTGCGCATCCTTTACGGCCTCTTCCATGCTGGTGGTATAGGAAATCCTGGAGAGTACTTCGTCCTTGGATTTGATCGCACCGCTTTCCAAAAGAAAGTCCACGTTCGACTCTATGGTCTTTTTGTCATTTGCAATGCAGTCATCGTTAATGTCATAAAGGGTAACGTCAAGACCCTTTAGCGCAAACAGCACGGCCCAGCTTCCACCTATGACGCCCCCGCCGATGCCTGCTACTTTTTTGATATCGTTTAAAACCATTTCCAAACTCCTTAATCCATAACCACAAAAAACCATCAGGATTTTTGTGACAAGCTTAATTCATCCTCTCAAATACGCCTGCTGCTCCCATTCCGCCACCGATACACATGGTGACGATTCCATGCTTTTTGTCATTGTCGCGGAGCCAGTCGAACATCTTGCACATAAGGAAGATTCCCGTAGCTCCCATGGGATGACCCAAAGCCATGGCGTTTCCGTAAGGATTGAGCGTCGGATTGTCTCCTCCGAGCCTGTCTTCTATGCCAAGATCCCTTGCGCATGCGATGGCCTGGGAAGCAAATGCCTCGTTTAACTCTATCTCGTCAATGTCGTCCATCTTAAGGCCCGCACGCTCCAATGCTGCAGGAACGGCCTTTATGGGACCTAAGCCCATGTACTTTGGATCTACGCCCTTTACGGCATATCCTACCAGCTTTCCTACAGGCTTTAATCCCAGCTCATTTGCCTTATCGGCCGTCATGATGATGCAAAATGCGGCAGCATCGGAAGTCTGTGAAGATGTGGCGGCCGTAACCAATCCGCCCTCAGCCTCATCTATGAAGCAGGGCTTCATGCCAGCCATTTTCTCCAATGTGGTGTTCAGGATACCCTGGTCTGTATCTACCACCTCTTCCTCACCTGCGGGGTTTGTCACCTTCACGGGAATGATGGAAGGAGCGAATTTACCCTCGTCACGCGCCTTTGCGGCCAAAGTATGTGAGCGCAGAGCCATCTCCTCCATCTCCTTACGGGAGATATTGTACTTCTTTGCCACGTTCTCAGCGGTAATACCCATCGGCATATAAGCAGAACCCATTCCATGATCCACGTCATGCTCATCTGCCAAAAAGTCGTCCATGTACTCCCTCGGATACGGGGCAAAGCAATAGGTCATGGACTCTACGCCGCCTGCTATAACAACGTCAGCCTGGCCTGCCAATATCTCGTTGCAGGATGTGGCAACGGCCTGTAAGCCTGATGAGCAGAAACGGTTTATGGTCTGTCCACATACATTGTCGGGAAGCTCTGCCCTGGCAGCTACCAGCTTTGCCATGTTCTGCGAGCACTGGTTAACGTGAGCCGCGCACCCCAATACGAGATCATCGATATCCTCACCCTTTAATGCAGGTACCTTTGCCAAAACGCCCCTTAATACTTGGTTGCAGATCTCAATGGGATGAGTCGTTGCAAAAGAACCTTTCCTGGAACGGCATACGGCAGATCTGCCGATAGCCACGATTACTGGTGTTCTGTCCATGTCTTTTTACCTTCCTTCTAAAAATAATCTAAACATTATGAGCCTTAACATCACCTGCCATGCCAAAACACGCACGAACATCATGCGTCTTTGGGCAACTGACAGGCCCTGTAACGCCCTTACTACCTCTTTAGTACATATTCACGCCATCATTCCGCCATCTATCGGAATCACGCATCCCGTAAGATAATCAGAAGCCTCCGTGGTAAGGAAAAGTATGACCCCCGCCACGTCCTTTACCTCCGCATACCTACGCATGGGAATGGATTTTAGGACTACATTTGCGTTTTTTTCATTGGCCACCATGTTTTTTATCATGTCCGTATTAACGTACCCGGGAGCCACGGCATTTACGTTTATCTTGTACCTTGCCCACTCCTTTGCCATGATGCCCGTTAAATGTTTGACGGCGGTCTTGGCGGCTCCATACACCGAAACATATTTGGGTGTCATGATACCCGCCGCGGAAGCAAGGTTTACTATCCTTCCGCCATAGCCTTGCTCCATCATCTGCTTCGCCACCACCTGGGATGTGAAATAGAACCCTTTAAGATCGACGTTTTGTACAAAATCCCACTCATCCTCGGTGACTTCAAAAATAGGCTTTTCATCAATGGTAACGCCCGCATTGTTTATGAGGATATCTATCCTCCCATATTTTTCCACGGATTTTTGAACGAGGTCCAAAGCGCTTTTTCTTGAAGATACATCCACCGCAATCCCCACGGCCTCAAATCCTTCGTCCTTAATCTTTTGGGCGGCCTCATCCGATTGATCCTGCTTAAGGTCAGCTATCACGACCTTCGCCCCGGATGCAGCCAAAACCCCTGCCACCTCAAAGCCGATCCCCTTTGCCGCACCGGTGACTATCGCCACCTTGCCTGACAGGTCATATGACGGCACATTTTCCTTAAATCCCATATCATGCTTCCTTTTGTTTTTTGTTGTAGAGACCCTTTATCACTACCGCAAGAACCACGCCCACTACGGAAAGCACGGCTCCCACAATATAGGCCTGGGAATAGCTGTATACTGCCTGCTCCCCCTCACCCGTCACCTTGACCAGGGAAGTCGCAAGACGGGGACCTATAAGCGATGCCACGGCGAATGCTATATACATGAAACCAAAGTTTACGGTAAGGTTCTTAAAGCCGAAAAAATCCGCCGTCATCGGTGTAAGCAGGGTCGCAAATCCCCCAAAGCAAGACGCCGCCAATGCAAGAAATACCACGATTCCCACCCCTGAAGGTATGAACGCCAAAGCCGCCATGGAAACCGCCGCTATCGCGCACAGGATGATCATGACATTGTAAATACCTGTCTTGGTGGAAACCGTTCCCCACACCAGACGCCCTATGGTATTAAACAATGTAATGACAGACACGCAAAGCGCTGCATTTGCCGCCAAAGATCCCCCCGCGGTATTTTCCACGATGCCCTTCGCCTGGGAAATGGCCAGCATGCCCGACGTAAGTGCCAAAGAAAACCCTGCAAGCATTATCCAGCAAGTGGCGGTCTTTACCATCTCTCCCCTGGTATAATCCTTGGGAGCCTTTTTTGCGGGACCCTCATCGCTTTTGGCGGCACTTTGGTAAGACTCCACATAGCCCGCCGGTATATCCGAAAGCAAAAACGAAAACAATATGATGCAAACTAAATATATTATTCCCAGGATCATAAAGGTCTTAGACAGTGACAAAGATCCTATCATGCTGTTTGCAACGGGCGCCCATATGACGGCTCCCGATCCGTAGGCCGCTGCCATGAATCCCGATGCAAGAGATCCCTTGTCAGGGAGAACCTTTAATGAATAAGACATCATCTGTGGGTAAATAAAGGCCACTCCCAAGCCTGCGCATACCCCGTAAAATATGTAGAGCATGGGAAGGGATGTGGCAAACTGGCACAGGAAAAGTCCCACACCGTAAAGTATGCCCCCCACGATGATGTTTCCCCTTACGGAAAGCCTGGTAATGATGGGGCTAAGGGGTATGGGTCCAAGGCAGGACAATGATACCTGCAGGGTATATGTAATGGCTATAGCAGACGCTGCCCACTCAGGATGAAGCTGCATGATGGCAGACTGCAATATAGACCATGAATAACCAAATCCGGCACAGAAGGTGATGATAAGCGCCGCAATGAAGATTACCACCCTTCTGGATTTAAATTTCTCGACAGACATTTTTTCTTAATTCCTCCTAAACAAAATGGACATTGCCATTTGTTAAATGTTTCACACTCCCCAAAACCCATGCGACCACACCCAAAAAGGTGTGGCGCATGCGTCTAATATACAATCCTTTTCAAGTCTCGTCCGGTGTAATACCCAATCAGCCCTCGGCCTGATAAGCCTTAAACTCCTCAATGAGCATCGGTACTATTTTGTAGAGGTCTCCCACTATACCATAGTCTGCCACTTCGAAGATAGGAGCTATCTCGTTTTTGTTGATGGCTACTATGATATCTGAATTCTGCATGCCGGCCAGATGCTGAATGGCACCCGAGATACCGCAGGCAAAATAGATCTTAGGCTTGACCGTGGTACCGGTCTGTCCTACCTGGTGGGAGTGGTCTATCCAACCCGAATCTACCGCCGCACGGGACGCTCCTACCACACCGCCTACCACATCAGCAAACTCCTGCATGAGCTTGAAGCCGTCGGCGGAACCTAAGCCCGCGCCACCGGATACGATGATCTCCGCATCTGTCAAAGATACCATCTCGGTAGCACTCTTTACTATCTCAATGACCTTGGTGCGAACATCAGCATCCGTCACGTTTACATCGAGATTTATGATCTCGGCTGAATGGGAATCATCCCTTACTGCCTTATCCATAACACCAGGACGTACCGTAGCCATCTGAGGACGGTATGCGGGGCAGATGATCGTAGCCATGAGGTTTCCGCCGAATGCGGGACGGGTCATTTTAAGATTGTCCTTGTTTGCATCCACGCGTGCCTGGGGAGGCTTTGCCGTGGTAACCGTGGAAAGGTATCCCATGTATTTGTCCGTATCAAAGTCCAGATGCGTACAGTCAGCCGTAAGTCCCGTGGTAGTCCTTTTTGCCACACGGGGACCAAGGTCACGCCCGATGTGGGTAGCACCCAAAAGGATGATCTCCGGCTGATACTTATCTATGGCATCACAGATAACCTGTGTATAAGCATCCGTGGTGTAGTTCTTAAGGATGGGGGCATCTGCCACATATACCTTGTCAGCGCCATATTTACCAAGCTCTGTGGCAATGTCACCTACATTTTCCCCGATCACTACGGCGCAAAGCTCGGTTCCTATATCGTCAGCCAGTTTCTTCCCTTCTCCAAGGAGCTCTATGGCCACACTGTTTAATTCTCCCTGCCTCTGCTCAGCAAAGACCCACACGCCTTTCCATGCGCTTTTATCTTCTACTCTTGCCATTTTATGAAACCTCCTCTATCAGATGTAGTGCTTCTCTTTGAGAGAGCTCATCAGGGTCTTTACCATCTCCTGATCCGTACCTTCAAGCATCACGCCCTTGCCCTTAGGAGCAGGAGCAAAGGATGTGAACACGTTCGTGGGAGAAGCCTTAAGTCCGGTCTCATCCTCACGTATCTCCACATCGTCAAATGTCCATGTGGTAATCCTCTCAGGATGTGCATATGCATCATAAATACGGCCTACGTTCATATAACGGGGAGTATTAAGCTCCTTCACGCAGGTGATCATGCAGGGCATGTTCACCTCAATCTTCTCATATCCGTCCTCAAGCTGCCTCTCCACGGTCACCTTCGTGCCATCGATATCTATCTTCTGCGCATATGTAACCTGGGGTATGCCGAGCTTCTCTGCTATCTGGGGACCTACCTGGGCGGTATCCCCATCGATAGCCTGCCTTCCACCGATGATAAGGTCAAAACCTCCGTCTACATTGGCCATCCCCGCCGCAATGGCGTTCGATGTGGCCCATGTGTCAGACCCCCCGAACTTTCTGTCGGAAAGGAGGATTGCATCATCCGCACCCATAGCCATACATTCTATAAGCATATCCTTTGCCTGGTCGGGACCCATCGAAATAACCGTAACATGTACGTTGTCAGGATCCTTGTCCTTTATCTGAAGCGCAGCCTCAAGAGCGTTTGCATCATCGGGATTGAGGATGGATTCTACGCCCTCACGGTTGATACGGCCTGTCTCGGGGTCAGTGGTCACGTTCTTTGTATTTGGAACCTGTTTAGCACAAACTAAAATCTTCATTCTTAAATAAACCTCCTCATCATCAGTCCGCAAGAACATTCCTGGAAATAACGAGCTTCTGAATCTCGGATGTACCTTCGTAGATAGGAAGGATCCTTGCGTCACGGTAGATCCTCTCTATAGCGTACTCCTTCATGTAACCGTATCCGCCGTGGATCTGGAGGGCTTTGTTCGCAACCTCTACCGCGGTCTCTGAAGCATAGTACTTTGCCATAGCGGCCTCTGTCGTAACCTTCTGGTGGTTGTCCAATTTATCAGCCGCAGAATACACGAGCTGGCGGGCAGCCTCTACCTTGGTAGCCATGTCTGCCAGTGTGAACTGTGTGTTCTGGAACTTTGCTATCTGCCTGCCGAACTGTACCCTCTCCTTGGAATAAGCCACGGCACAGTCAAGGGCTCCCTTTGCCGCCCCAAGCGACTGAGCCGCAACGGTAACACGCCCCGCGTCAAGGATCTGCATGGCTATATTAAAGCCCTTGCCGATCTTACCCAAAATATTCTCCTTGGGAACGCGGACATTTTCAAGGATGATGTCGGATGTAACCGATGCATGGATACCCATCTTTGCCTCGGGTTTTCCAGTGGAGAATCCATCCCACTTGCTCTCTACTATGAATGCCGTGATGCCCCTGGTGCCTGCCTTCATATCGGTCTTTGCGAAGATGACGGCATAATCACATTTCGGAGCCATGGTAATAAAGGTCTTGCGGCCATTAATGATGTAATAATCCCCATCCTCCACAGCGGTCGTGGAAACGGAACCCGAGTCGCATCCTGCCCCGGGCTCGGTAAGTCCGAAGGATGCTATGGTCTTTCCTTCCGCAAGTGGGCGAAGGTATTTCTGCTTCTGCTCCTCATTACCGAAATACAGATATGGAGCACCCGAAAGGGAGTTGCTCATAAGGAAAGATCCTGCGGATACATCCTTTGAAGCAAACTCTTCCATGGCAAGAACCAATGACTTATAGTCCCCACCCATGCCGCCATACTCCTTGGGGATGGTGATTCCGGTAAACCCATAGCGGCCTACCGCATCCCAAAGCTCCTGGGGATATTCCCCGGTCTCATCAGCGTCAATAGCCACCGGCTCTATCTCGTTCTCCGCGAACTCCTTAGCCAGCTTCTTGATCATTTCATGTTTTTTCTCAAACAGCATTTGATTTCCTCCTGAATCATTTTCAGCCAACCGAAAATCGTTAGAAAATTAACAATAATACGAAAAAAAATTATCGGTGCGAAAAAAGTCCCTTTGCCATTTCCCATACCTCATCGTCCAAATCATCGTCAATCTCAACGTTCCTTATCTGTCTTACATGATGTCTTATCGTCGGGATAACGACCTCCTTCAAGGTATCATCAATCTTCATACAGGCGGAACACTCCCCCCTGAACCTTACCGAACAGGCTCTTTCCTCAGGAAACACATCCACCAGCTCTATCCATCCCCTGTGGTCTAAAAGCCTCGGGTTTATCTCCTCATCTATCACCTTTTCGATTTTTTCAACCAAGGCCTCCTGAGACATATGCCCTCCCAAAGATCTTACGCTTAAGAAACTCAAATCACCGCACCCTTCGTGCATCGTGCAAGGAGGGGAATAAATCCCCTCCTTCTTTAACAGTCCCTTAATACACTACATCCGTCTTAAGGTCGTCTGCCACCGTAAAGTCTGCCTCTGTATTGTTCTTGATATTGTCAAGGTCATATCCTTCGCGGATCTCCTTAAGGACTAATTTGTGGTCTATGAACTCAAACACGGCCCTCTCCGTCACCACATGGGTAAGAAGCCCCTTGCAGGTAAGGGGAAGGGTGCACTTGTGGATGAGCTTGGGAGCTCCCTTCTTCGTGCAGTGGGTGGTCTGTACGATGACCATCTTTGACATGCAAAGATCCATGGCACCGCCCATGCCGGCAAAGTTCCCCGGCATGAACCAGTTCGCGAGGTCGCCCGTCTCGGATACTTCAAAAGCGCCAAGAACCGTGCCCTTAAGCTTCCCGCCACGGATAATGGCATAGGATGTGGCATGGTCAAACACCATGGCTCCCGGAATGGGGAAGAAAGGCATTCCGCCCGCATTTGCAAAAGACTCCAGGGACATATTAGGAGAAACCGTCGGATCTGTCCTGGATGTGTTCTTGCCTACGCCGAGGCAACCGTTCTCTGTATGAACCAATACATCAGGATCCATATAATCAGCAACAAGAAGGGGTGCGCCTATACCTAGGTTTACCGCATCGCCAGGCTGAAAAAACCTGGCAATCCTGCTGGCCATTGCGTTTTTATCATTCAGGGTCTGTCCTGAACCATGACTCATTTCCATGAAAGTGTTTCCCCCTTTCGATCATACGTAAAGCTTCTGGGTGTTGTAGACCATGTCTACGAAAATACCAGGAGTCTTGACTGTGTCCATCTGTATCTCTTCAATATCGCAGATATGGTCAGCCTCTACTATGGTGCAGTCTGCAGCCATCGCCATGATGGGATTGTAGTTTGCCATGTTTCCGCGATAGGTGAGGTTTCCGAAGTAGTCGGCGCGACGGGCACGTACCAAAGCCACGTCAGCGTGAAGCGGGGTCTCTATGAACCACTCTTCACCGTTTACGGTAATCTTCTCCCTCTCCTTCTCCATGTCGGTATCCGTGTTCATACCCGTACGAAGGAGGATACCGCCTGCCCCGATGCCGCCGCAGCGGATCTTTTCAACGAGGGTACCCTGTGGGGTGATATGGAGGGTGAACTTACCGTCCTTTGCCAGCTCACCGAACTCAGGATTCAAGCCCACGTGTGAATGCCAGCACTCAGCCACCACTCCCGCATGATAAAGCCTACCCTGGCAGATGTCAGGGTCGCCCGCGTCATTGGATATGAGCTTTATGTCTTTGACTCCGCTCTCTAACACAAGATCCACCAAAGCCCTGGGCACGCCCGTGCAGGCAAAGCCGCCGACCATGAGCGTCATGCCATCGAAAAACTTTGAAATGATCTCATCTTTAGATGCCAATTTGTTTTTCAGCATTTTATCTTCATCCTTTCATTAAGATTTCAAAAAACTAAACTATGAGATAATGTAAATTCACGTCATGCACCTCAGGTGCGCGCTGCGAAGCGGCTATTTTCCTTACGCATCTAAGTGTACATAAAAACATGCCTTGCGGAAGGCAAAAGCCCTCCGCACGGCAATAAAAGCAAAACATCTGAAAAATCAGCCCTTGCAAAGAAGTCCTCCGTCAGGATACAGAACCTGACCTGTATGATAGCAGGAAGCATCAGAGCAAAGGTAAATAGCTGCTCCGACAATGTCCTCCGGCTTAGCCATACGTCCAAGAGGATGATCTGCAGGAATGGACTTCTCCTGAGCCTCCTTCGGAACAATCTTCTCCATCATCGGAGTAAGGGTAACCGTAGGTCCAATGCCGTTAACGGTAACCTCAGGCGCAAGCTCTGTAGCGCACTGCTTGATGATGGATGTGAGCGCTCCCTTCGTAGCGCAATATCCGGCATTTCCACCGCCCGGGAAAGTAGCGATCTGGTCACGTACGGATGTAACGTCCACGATCTTGCCATATCCCTGCTCCTTGAAGTACTTTCCGAATACCTTATCACATACGAATACGGAACGTACGTTCGTCTGAAGCATGGCATCGAAATCACCCATATCGAAGTCCACTACATCATGCTTCCTGTTGAAGCCCTGTGAGCAAACGAGGATCTCGCACTTGCCAAACTTGTTGATGGTCTCCTTGAGTACGTTCTCTACCTGATCGTCCACGGTAGCATCACATACCACATAGTCCACCTTCGCACCGTTCTTTGCGTGCGGCTCGATCTCCTTTACGGCTGTCTGAAGGGCATCTTCCCTACGGCTGGAAACTACAACATTTGCACCGAAGGCAGCAAGACCCTTGGCAATAGCCTCTCCAAGTCCACCCGCACCGCCGAATACCACTGCGGTCCTTCCGGAGAGGTCAAACATCGTTGAGAGATCTTCTGGCATATACTTTGTCGCCATTGTTACATTACCTCCTATAAATAAAAAATAAAAAAGATATATGTGGGAATCAGAACACGATGATAAATAAATCTAAATATAATGTTAAGGTTCCCAAACAAAAATCCGATACATCTATGATACAAAAAATTTATGGCAAATGTCAAGAGTTATTTATAGGAAAGTTGTGTTTTTATCATGTTTTTTGAAAAAAATGTCCTCTTTCAGTCATTTTTCCCACATTTTCGGGCATAATCAATAATAAGGTCCGCCGCCCCTTCCATTCCTATCTTCCCCGAATCCATGCAGATATCGTAGTTTGAGACATCTCCCCAGCGCTGATCCGTGTAATAATTGTAATAGCCGGCCCTGTTTTTATCAATTCTTTTTATGAGTGTTTTTGCCTTATCCGCGCTTATCCCTTCCCGCTCCGTGACAGTTTTAATCCTGTCTTCAAGCGATGAGACTATGAAGGCATTTACCACGTCTTTTCTATCCTTTAGGACATAGTCGGCGCACCTGCCTATGAAAACACACGACCCCTCCTCATCCGCTATCCTCTCTATGGTGTGGAGGGATACCAAAAATGTCTGCATGGCTATGGGAATATCGCTCCCCTGGCTATAGGATCCCGGGATTCCCGTGACCAGCGCGTAGATGAGACTGGGCGCCTTTTTTTCATCAAAATTTTCCAATACCTCCGCGGAATAGTTTGAATCTTTGGCGGCCTCGTCCAAAAGCTCCCTGTCGTAAAACGGTATGGAGAGCTTCTTTGAAAGAATCCTTCCGACTTCCCTTCCACCGCTGCCATATTGCCGTCCTATGGTATAAATCATTGCTGCTTCCCCCTATTCTTCCTCGTCTCCCTTAGCCTCCCTCACCAGATCCTTAAGATCTCTTGCCTTATCCTTGAGCCTGGAGGATGACCCCTTGTTGGTCAAAATCCTGGAGCAAATGATGAGGGCCATCGAATAATCTTCCACCTCATACGAAAGAACCGCGATAAGAAAATCAAGTGTAGAAGTATCCATGCCCACGAAAGGGGGCATCTCCTTTGCCATGGCTTCCGTAAAGCCGTCCCTTGCGGCTTTTAAATGGGCTTTTTCCTGGCCAGACGCCTGCGCCTTTATGGCATCAATGAGGGGAGTGGGGTCTTTTGCTTCCTCATCCCCATCTTTTTTCTTGTTCTCATAATCTTCTTTCGCGATGGACTCAAGCTCATTTACCCTGCCCCTGTCAAGCCAGGCCATGGTGAGCTCTAAATAAGCCTTCTCACTGGCATCGGCCTGCCTGGCATTTGCAAATTCCAAGGCAACCCTGCACATCTCCAGGGCTTCATTATACGTGTAGTATTCCTTTTCTTCTATGCCGCTGATGTCGGGCTTTGGGAGCTGTGCCCTCTTCAAAAGACCCCTTACCCCCTGGGATAGCGGTTTGAAGGTTTTTCCAAGACCATGGTATCCACAGTTGGAGCAAACATTTATTGAATACTTTAGCGCATCCACCGGTTCATTGATGGGCCTTAGGTCTATGTCTGCCCCGACCCTCCTTATCCTTCCCGTCTTGGTCCCTAAGCCCCTAAACTCACCAAGGCACATGGGACAGGTAAGTTTCTTGCGTAAAAGATAAGGTTTTTCCTTCTCCAGCCTCTGTTTTATTATGTCATCAAACATGACTTTCTCCTTCCTTTATTTAAGCTCCTTAGTCATCGTGAAAAATAACCCGTGGATTGAGTTACTTTTTTCACAGTTACTTAGGAAGCTTGAAAGAACTTTTAAGCTCCACTATCCTGTTAAACACCGGCGCACCTTCCAAAAAATCCTTGTAGTCTACGCAAAAATATCCCTTCCTTACGAACTGGAAGCTCTCATACGCCTTAGCTTCCATGAGCAGAGGTTCAACGTAACACTCCTCAAGGACGGTCTTTGATGTGGGGTTTAAAATATAATCCCCGTTTTCATCCCTTATGTCATCCCCATCGTCCTTTACAATATTTTCAAATAATCGAACCGAAACCTTTCCTGCATGACGGGCAGATACCCAGTGGATGGTGCCCTTCACCTTTCTGCCGTCGGGTGAATTCCCAAGCCTTGAGAGAGGGTCGTAATCGCAATGGACCGCAATGATATTGCCGTCTTCATCCTTGTCAAATCCCGTGCAGGTAACAAAATACGCCCCCATCAGCCTGACCTCGTTTCCCACATACAGCCTGTGGTATTTCGGGGGACGCACCTCACAAAAATC
>CAJOPH010000040.1 GCA_905236805.1 uncultured Eubacterium sp.
ATCTCAAAGGCCGTAAGGTATATCTCCCGAAGGGTCCTCTCATCCACCGTGGCGCTCATCGCCATCCGCCGCTCTTCCTGTGAATTTACCGCAAAATGCTTAAGGCAGGAATAAACTCCGTTGGACTCTATTCCCCTCACATATGAGGCGGCCATCTTCCCTGCCAGATAGGGGTCTTCCGAAAAATACTCGAAATTGCGCCCACACAGGGGAGATCTTTTCATATTCATCCCGGGTCCCAAAAGCACCTGCACATCAAGGGCCGCTGCCTCTTCGCCAAGGGCTTTGCCTACCTCTTCCCCAAGCTCTGTGTTCCAGCTGTTTGCCACTGTGGCCGCAGACGGAAAACAGGTCGCTTTGGCCGATTCATTAAGACCCAGGTGATCCCCCTCACCTTCCTGGCGGCGAAGCCCCGAAGGCCCGTCCGAACAAACCATCGCAGGAATGGACAGACGTGGGAAATCCCACGTCTGCCATTCATTCTGGCCGGCAAGAAAGGCGCATTTTTCTTCCATAGTCATTTCGGAAATGATCTCTTCATGCTTCATATCAAACCTCCCGGCTCAGTAACAATCATTCTATTTTGTTCTCGGCATCATCTGCTGATACGGTTTCACCCGAAAGCTCTCCTTCACGTTTCCTGATAAAGGCATTCCATATTACGATCAGGCACAGTATGACTACGATGATGTCACATATGATCATGATGACCTTCCACTTCGCCATGCCTGTATTTAAGTTTTCGGGATAATACGCGCGGCTGTTTGCCACCACATAAAGGACATTCTTGGCGGCCGTACGCATGGCGAGCTTTGCCCCGTTTGTATCCCTGTACCTTATGTCGTTCGTCTCCGTAGGATAGTTGACGAGCATGAAGTCCGTGCCGTTCCTTATGGCCTGATCGGCACTCATATATCCATACACACCAAAGTAATCCGTAAGAACCATACCGTCAAAGCCCCATTCATCACGAAGCACCGTTTTGCAAAGCTCTTTTGTTCCGCCCGCCCACCTGTTTCCAATGTAATTAAATGAGCTCATGACAGCCTTGGCATTTGCCTGTTTTACGCACATCTCAAAAGGCTTAAGGTAAATCTCGCGGATGGTCTGTTCATTGGACCAGGTGCACAGCATATCGCATCTGTTGCCTTCCTGGTCATTCATGGCAAAATGTTTGATGTAGGCATATACACCGCTTTCCGCCGCTCCTTCTACCGCAAGCTCTGCCACGGTTCCCGAAAGCACAGGGTCTTCCGAATAATATTCAAAATTCCTGCCCGCAAAGGCCGTTCTATGTATGTTCATCGCCGGGGCATACCACCCTGACGTATCCATCTCATCTGCCATAACGCCGATATTTTCCCCGAAGTTTTTGGCAAGCTCTTTATTAAAAGTGGCCGCAATGGTCACACCCACCGGATAGCCAAAGGATCCGACTCCCGTGAAGTTGTTGTTTATCGAGGCCGGTCCATCGCAGTCATTGGTGCGTACCTTGCCAATGGAGTCCACTCCGTTCGTCTGGTATCCGCCCAGGGAAATGATGGCATTCATATCGTCAAGGGTCAGCTGATCCATAAAGGAATCCCACTGGGGATCGTCCTTGTCAAGACCCATCATGTCAGATAGCGAAAGCCCGTTTGATGCCCCCGTGGTAACCTCTCCGGCATCGGGGTCTTCATCTTCTGCCACGGCCTCATCGGTCAGATAATTGCTGATATTGTAGAATGTCTCTTTTGATTCTGCAGGCATCTCCGTCGACGTGGGAGCTTTGGTTGCCTCATCGTAGTTTGCAAACTTTCCCGCACGGGAGAGATACTCCACTTCACCTGCGGCATAGTCAAACTGGTTTACCGCCGTAATCTTATCAGAGGATCTCTTATTGTCACCCTCGTACCTGATATCTGACGCCACGGTATATGTCTTTTGACCTATGATATTGTGAGAGTCAGAATTAACCGATATGACATAATCGCCTTTCTCCAGGACATATGCTCCCGTGCCTGATGAGTCATAGGATGCCATATCCTCTGCCGCAAACGAAATGGTCAAAGTCTCAGATGCCCCGGGATCCAAAAGAGATGTCTTGTCAAATGCGATAAGGTTTGCGGAAGCCTTCTCTATCCCTCCATCGGTATATGGGGGATTGTAGTATACTTCCACAACGTCCTTGCCGGCAACAGACCCGGTATTTGTCACCGTCACATCGAAGGTGATATTTCCATCCTGCTCCGATATCTCTCCCATCTCCTGGGTAAAGGTGGTATAAGACAGACCATAACCAAAGGGATACTGCACTATCTTGTCATAATCTATGAGTCCTTCCAGCGCGGCTGTTTCATAGAACCTGTATCCCACATAGATTCCCTCGACATAGTTTACGAATGAAGGAATGGACGTGGTCTCCTCCCCCGTAAATCCAACGGAGGTGTATTTAAACTCATCCATGTTCGTGTAATTAAAGTCACCGAAATTATTCCACCATGGAGTCTGTTCCATGTCATAAACATACGTGTCTATGAGCCTGCCTGAAGGATTTACCTCCCCCGAGATGATCCGGCCCAATGCGGTCATTCCGATATGCCCCATGCCTGCGCTCCATAGGAGACCCTTTATCTGGGGATAATCCTCAACGAAGCCCATCTCGAAAGCGTTCACCCCGTTGTAAAGCAGGATGACATTGTCAAAATTCTGACACACGAGATCTATCATTTCCTCTTCCCTGTTTGAAAGCTCAAGGTAATGATCTCCCTCATCCCAGTCATTCCCGTCATTTAATGAATCATCATATGTAGCGGCCGTATATGTGGTTCCATCCTGGTAAGTCCCATTTATGACGCCCATCATATCATCAGGAAGGTCCGCACCCTCACCCCCCGAACGGCCTATGACCACAAGGGCCGTATCGGAAAATGACTTCGCGTTATTTATCAGGTCATCTGAATATGCAGACACATTGGGTTCGGGCAATGTCCAGTCCTGCGCCCACATGCCCACCTCGGGCCTGTCTGCCTTGTACTGGGTATAAAAATCCGTAAGCTCCGTATTGGTCTCGATCCCCGCACTGTTCAGACTATCTATGATCTGCACCCTGTCATAGGAATCGTTAAGCGACCCTGACCCTGCGCCTCCCAATATGGGATTGATCGATGCCCAGCCGAATACATTAAGCTTGGCTCCATCGCCCAGGGGAAGGATATTTTCGTCATTTTCCATCATGACGATTCCCTCATCGCCTATCTGAAGGGCAGTCTCCTTGGCTGCCTCAGTGGTTTCCTCCGAGATGGTGCCACTGCCACTGACAAGATCCAGCATGGTACTCATGGGACCTGTACAGATCAGGTTCACACAGATGCACACTCCTGCCAGGATGCCCACAGTGGATGAGGCCCTGATCCTTCTCTTAAGTGGCTGATCAAGCTTCATTACAGCGATCTTTACCACTATTCCCACTATCAGGATGATGATGATCGCTATCAAATAGGGTTTGATGGTGTTTACAACGTTCATGACGTCGCTCATGTTGATAGACAGCATATTACGCCCTCCTTTGAATGAATAGTTGCAATGGTCCTTATATTCGCTCTTTTGCGCCTGAATATTCAGACGCTTTTTAGCCGTATCTTAAATTATACCACATAATATGGATTGGGCGCAATTTAATTTCAGAAAATAATATATTCCATTTTTTTCTCATTTATAACCAAATGGTTATAAATGTCTGTAGATAAAAAAAACTCCCCCATAAGGGGGAGTAATCTTTCTTTTCGTATCAGCCCACGCCGTAGAATATGATACAGCAGATGCAGCAGAATATCGAGAAGAGCGTTGGGAAGAGGACTGTCGTAATGAACAGCTCCTTGTATGCGTCCTTGTGTGTGAGTCCGAATACGCCCAGTGTATTTGCCACCGACTGTGCATGAGGCAGAGAGTCGAAGGTCTGGGTGGTACAAAGCAGAAGCCTTCTCAATGCTCCCGGGTTTACGCCCATGTCCACATATGTCTGGCCAAACATTGGAAGCCATACCATCATCGCGGAAATACCATCCGTACACAGTGCCGCAATAACGGCCACCGAAATCATGGCAGTGATGTAAGGATTGATGTTAAGCTCCAATACGGCATTTTGTATGGGCTCTACCGCCGCACACTTGGTAACGACCTGTCCGAACCCGTACACGCATCCCATCATAACGAGGAAGGGCCACATGGACGTGCAGCCTTCGGAAAGGATACGGACTATACCTATCTTCTTGCACTGTGTCCAGCAGAGGATGAATATCATGATGACCCCGCACAACTGTGCCAATGCCACCAGCTGCGTAGCCCATGTATCATATGTAGTGTTCATATAGGTGATGTTACTGAAGATGATGGATGTGATAACCACTGTAATAAGCGGCACCAAAGACTTCCCAAAGCCGGGAAGATCATCTTCATTAATCTCAAGCTCCACATGCTCACCGTCGTACCCTTCGCCATTTTCACGGGCCTTCTTTACAAGGCGAATCTGGTAGAATACGAAAAGCAAAATACCCACACAACCCGTGGCAATGGAAAGACCCATAGCGTCATATATCGATGTTCCAAGGAACATATTGGGAAGGGAACCGGGGACATTTGCAACAGGCATACAGAAGTTTATGGCGGGGGCTATACCCTGCGCCGCAATCATTCCGACCTTACGCGGAAGGTTTGCGGCCTGCATCAGGGGCGCCGCAACGACCACTACCACGAAAATGAATGTACCCACGCCTGCAAGCGTCAGGATCACGGATGTCAACGTGATGGCCACCCATGCACGATCCGTGCCAAGCAGCTTTATCATTTTGTTTCCCACGGCCATTGAGCATCCTGTCTCCTGCATCAGGAAACCCAAAAGCCCTGACATCGTAAAGACGAAGAACATCAGCTGCACGAGGGATGCCACTCCCGAAGGAAACGTGACGAAAACGGAAGTATAATAATCTTCCGATGAACCAAACGCTCCCACCAGCATCGATATCACAGCGGCTATCCCCGTGTGGACGCCCCTGTAACAGAGGATGATGAAGAGCACGATTGCCGCAATGACGAACAGTGCGGAAACCCATACATTAGTAAACATACTACACTCCTCCTAAAGAAAAATTTGTTGACCGGTCAAGGGCGGTCTTGAACCGCATTTCCATCGCGATCAGGTTCAATTATAAAAATTTTATAAACTCATTAGACATTATAACCTAACCGGGAATAATTATCCATAAGCCATGAACACAAAAATTGTGTTCCAAACTGTGCCAAGAGCCCAACTGTTACGCCAAAAAGGGCAGTTTGCCCCTCCTTAGGCATTCAGGTACTCATGTACCCTTACCGCACAGTCCCTTCCGTCTGCCATGGCCTTTACCACCAGCGACTGTCCTGTGCGGCAGTCACCGCAGGCAAACACCTTTCCGGAACTGGTCAGGTAATCATCAGTATTGATATTGGTTCTTTGCCCAACGTCCACTCCAAAGGCCTCTACCACCTCTTTCTCAGGTCCGGTAAAGCCTGCCGCCACCAAAAGAAGACCGCACGGGTAGGTTTTTTGCGTCCCTTCCACCTCATTCATGATAAGCCTCCCTGTATCATCCATCACGGGGTCTAAGTCTATCGTGGTGATCTTGGAAATCCTTCCGTTGGCATCCTTTTCAATGGATTTTACGGTGGTCTGGTAGACATGGGGATCTTTCGCGAATACGATCCTTGCCTCTTCCTGTGAAGTATTTGTCTTTACATAGGGAATCTTAGGCACCCTTTCATCGGAAAGGTCGGTCTTACCCGTGTGTTTGGGCATCATCTCTATCTGGGTTACGGATTTGGCCCCGTTCCTTATGGCGGTACCCACGCAATCGTTTCCCGTATCGCCTCCGCCTACTATCACCACGTCCAGATCCTTTCCCGATATGTTCTTTCCATCCTTCATCCCTGAATCCAAAAGTGACTTCGTGGTGGAAGAAAGATATTCAACGGCAGTATATACACCCTTGGTGTTTTCTATATCCGGAACATTTATCATGCGGGCGCTCCTGGTACCTACCGCAAGAACCACCGCATCAAAATCACCAAGGAGCGTATCTTTGGACACATCCTTACCCACAGTCGTATCCGTCAGAATCTTTACGCCCTGCTCTTTTAGTGAATCAACCTTTCGCCCGACTATTCCCTTTTCAAGCTTCATATTGGGGATTCCGTATTCCAAAAGTCCCCCCGCCCTGTCATCCTTTTCATATATGGTGACTTCCTCTCCAAGCTCTGTAAGCTTTTGGGCGGCAGAGAGCCCTGCGGGGCCTGAGCCTATGACAGCTACTTTCTTTCCTGTCTTTGAAGCGTTTTTTTCTTTTCCATTGTTTTGGTAGAAAAGCTCCGTTACATACCTTTCCAGGTTTCCCGTGCCCACGGCCTCGGTATTTATAGAACGGGTACATTCTGACTGGCACTGTTTGTACATAGGACATACCCTGGAGCATATTTCAGGCAGTGTGGAGGCTGTCCTTATGATCTCATATGCCTTCCCCGCATCCCCATTCCTGAAGGCTTCTATAAAGTCTGTCACAGGAACCCCCGCGGGACATTTTTTCTGGCACCAGTGGGTAGGGCATTTGAGGCACCTTGCGGCCTCTGTCTTCGCCTGGTCTTTGGTGTATGTGGCCTCTATTTCGTCATAGGTCGAAATCCTGTCATCCACCGGAAGGAGGGCACCGCTTTCCCGTTTCTCCTGCATGTTTGGATCTTTTACGGGTATAAACTCTGTATTGTCCCTAAGTAATAGCATTTATTTTCCCTCCTTTCCGTCTATGTATGAAACGGCATTTTTTCCTGAGGTATAAGAAGACGCCATTCCCCATGTAAGCTCCGATATCACGGCTCTGTCAGTCCTCCTGTGCATGGCAGATGTCGCATCCCCCACTCCATAGAGCCCGGGGATGAAGGACCCGTCGTTCTTAAGCACCCTGCACTGTCCGTCCACCATGAGTCCGCCAAGGGCAGCCTCTGAAAACCTCTGGCCGTAAATGGCATAGTAAGGTCCCTCATCCGGAACCTTTACCAGGTTCTTGGCATCCTTTCCGAAATCCTCATCTTTTCCATTGTCACAAAATTCATTGTAGCGCCTTATTGTTTCCTTAAGGGCTTCCTCCGGCATGCCGCAAAGCTTGGCCAGCTCTTCTAGGGTGTCTGCCTTTTTAACGGGGGTATCAAGCTTTGCCTCGTCTTCAAGCTCCTGTCTCCACGTCTGGTAGAGGTTCTTCTTTGAAGCCATGGCGGGGTTATCTACATACCTTTGACCTATCTGCTCTAACACGGATAGACCCTGTATCGCATAGGAAATCTCTTTGGGCTGGTCCGCAATGGTTTCCGTCATCCCGAACAGATGGCCTTCCTCATTGACCCACCTTTTTCCGTCAAGATTTATCTGGAGCATGTCAGGCTCCAGCGCAAAGTCCGCAAGCGTATTTGAAAACGGATGGTGCTTTGGTCCAAACATCGAGATATGCATCCTCTCGGGATCGGGCTCCACGGATAGCTCCCTCAGCATCCTTATGCCGTCTCCGGTGTCTGTAGGCACGGAAAACCTGTGTATGGGGGTATCCCCCTCAAAAAACCACGGTGCAAATTCGCTGATCAGGTCATCCGCCTTACCAAATCCTCCCGTAGCAAGTATCACCACGGGGGCGTGTATTTCGGTCACACCGCCGGGGTCTTTTGCCAAAACTCCCCTTATGGATCCGTCGTCATTGAGAAGGAGGTGCTCGGCCGCATGCTCCGTCAGTATCTCCACATCCAGGTGTTCATTTTCTATGGCATCTAACATGGTATACTTTACGTAGGTTCCGCCCCAGCCCGGTCCTATGGCATCGTCACGGCAGTTTAGGTTGTCCCTTATCCTGTTTGGGAAATCCAGGAGCCCCGGCCCATATATTGGTCCGTGCGCATCGGCAGAGCCCATGTCTACGAGATTATACACCTCATGGGCTGTCCCAAACTCACACAGCCAGTCGAAAAATTCAGACGTCCCATAGACGGCAGTACGGATCACGTCCTCGCCCAGCACTCCGTTTGTTTCCTTCATGTAGTGCTTTATGGCCTCTTCACGCACATCAGGCATACCCGCCTCTTCGTGCCACTTTGTGTAAACCGGGAAAAACGCGTGCGCATAATCCGTGTTTCCACCCAGGCGGCTGGATTTTTCCAAAACCACCACCTTCTTCCCGGCCTGCGCGGCCTTTACCGCGCCCACCAGTCCGGTTCCCGCACCGCATACCACGACGTCTGCTTCCTTTATTATCCTGTCATGGTAGATGGCATCGTCAGGAGCCTCCGTATCGATTATGGAAGCCGTGTGACAGACCTTTGCGCACAGACCGCAGTGCACGCACTTTTCCTGGTCTATCTCATACCGCAACCCGCGGTACTCAATTGCCTGCATCGGGCACTCTGAAAAACAGTTATGACACCCGACGCAGTTTTTCGTAATATAGTACATAAACGCAAATAACCCCCTTTGATTTTTTTGATACTATTGAATTATAGCATCAAAAAATTTTTTTTCAAGGGGGTTATGGTTAATTATGTTCCAAAAGCACAACGAACAAGTTATTTTTTGTGTCGCAAAAAGGACATCTTTTCATAAAATGAAAAGTCAGCCGTTTGCCTCCTTCATGCCATGCTCAGCCGCATACCTGTCTGCCACTTTACGTATTTTCTTTAATGAGAATGAACCCATGCCGCCTTTCAGTCTTGGATCCAATACGTCCCTCACACCGTCACCGAACATGGCCGCTGCAAAGACCATGATGGTAATGGCAAGTCCGGGGGCCAGTCCTATCCAGGGCGCCGTATACATCTTGGATCTTCCCTGGGATGTCAGAAGGTATCCCCATGAAGGCGTATTGATATTTACTCCAAATCCCAAAAAGTTCAAGGTAGCCTCCATCATGATGGTGCCCCCGAGGCTGTTTGCCAGGTTCATCAGCACCAATGGCATGATGTTTGGAACCACGTGATGCACCATGCGCCAGACATTTTTGCCGCCCATCATCCTGGACATCTTGCAGTAGCCCGAATCCTTGACGGAAATGGCGGCGGACCTTATCATACGCGAGCCCCCTATACCCGAGGGAATGGAAAGCACTATTATCATCTGTACCATGCCGGCTCCCATGATGGACATCAGTATCAGCATGATGAGCATGCCCGGGATGCACTGCCAGGCATCTATGAATCTTTGAAGCAAAAGGTCAAACTTTCCGCCTATTACCGCAGACGCAACACCTATGATGACAGAGATGACGGTGGAAAGTATGGTACATGTGATGCCCAGGATAACCGATGTCCTTGCCCCGTACACCATGTAAGAAAGAAGATCCCTTCCCATGGCGTCCGTCCCTAACGGGTGCTCTATCGAAGGCGGCTTCATCGCATTGATGAGGGAGGATTTTAACATCCCGTTCTCCATCTTCTGGGGCGCTATCGCGTCAGCAAAAATAGCCACTACAACGAAAAATATCAACACCACCAGCCCTATAAAGGCCACCTTTTTAGTCCTCCAGAGGAGGCTGAAAAATTCTTTCATGATTTAATAACCTCCTTTACTCCAACTCAACCCTGGGATCGCACCATTTGTATGCAAGATCCACCACCAGGTTTATGACCATCACGAACACAGCAAAGATCACGGTACATCCCTGGGCCAGCGGATAGTCCCTGTTGTTTAGGGCCGTAACCATCTGCTGGCCTATCCCCGGAATGTTGAACATATTTTCTATGACCACGGATCCTCCTATGATACCCGCGGCCATCCCACCGAACATGGTGACTATGGGAATAAGGGCGTTCCTGAAGGCATGGAAGAACATGACCCTCGACTCCTTCGCCCCCTTCGCCCATGAGGTCCTCACGTAATCCTGCCTCATGACCTCCAATGTCATGGTACGAACCGAACGGATGTTATTTCCCGCCATCGTGATGGCACTTACCAGGGAGGGCACCAGGAACATGCTCATGTTAGACATGAAGTTTTTAGTGATGGGAACATAGGTCAAAGGAACCGAATACCCCCACCACACCGCCGGATATACCAATACCAGGGTTCCTATCCAAAATATGGGCACCGAAGCCAAGACCACTGACAAGGTCCTTATTATGGTGTCAGATATGGTGTCGGGATGCGCCGCGCAGAACAGCCCTATCGGTATGGAAAACAGCACCGTAAACAGAAGGGACATAAGTCCCAGTTCCAATGACACCGGCATCTGGGAACTTATCACTTCCCAGACGGTATCCCCACGGAAAAGACATTCTCCCAGATCTCCCGTCAAAACCCCTCCAAACCAGATGAAAAACTGCTGCACCGCAGGCTTGTCCAGACCGAGGGCCGCCTCAGCCTCTTCGTAAGTGATAGACATCCCGTTCTGCTGGTAATTATATACCACCATGTCCACTGCCGATCCCGGTATCATCCTCATCAGGGCAAACACTATCACACAGACCAGAAACAGTGTGGGGATGAGGAGCAAAACCCTTTTTAATGCATATTTACCCATAATTTATGACCTCCTTAAAGATGCAAGGTCCTGTCAAAATACATTTAAACACTTCCTTCATCCCTCCTTTACATAAACTCCTTCACCTTGTGACATGCCACCATGTGTCCGCCGCCCACGTCCTCAAAGGAGGGCTCCTGCTCCCTGCAGCGCTCATCGGCATACTGGCACCTGGTGCAGAAATTGCATCCCTTTGGTGGATTTATGGGAGATGGAACCTCTCCCTCGAGGATGATCCTCTTCCTCTCCCTGTCGAGCCTTGGCTTTGGGATGGGAGCCGCGGAGATCAATGCCCTGGTATAGGGATGAAGGGGCTTATCGTAGAGCTCATCGGAGCTTGTAAGCTCCATGAACTTTCCCAAATACATAACGGCCACATTGTTTGAAAGATGCCTTACCACGGAAAGGTCATGTCCTATGAAGATATAGGTAAGCCCCAGCTCCTTTTGGAGCTTCATCATCAATGAGACTATCTGGGCCTGGATCGATACGTCCAGGGCGGAAACTATCTCATCACAGACTATGAACGCAGGGTTCATGGCCAATGCCCTGGCTATGGATATCCTCTGCCTTTGACCTCCCGAAAACTCATGTGGGAAACGTTCCTTGAACATGGGGTTAAGCCCCACCAGGATCAGCATCCTCTCTACCAGTTCATCCTGCTCTTTTTTATTGGTAACAAGCCTGTTGATCCGTACTCCCTCAAGTATGGAGTCCTTTATCTTCATCCTGGGATCCAAAGACGCAAAGGGATCTTGCGTAACCATGGTCATCCTTTTATGGAACTCATCCAATTCCCTTCCCTTTATGCCTGATACGTCCTTTCCCTCGAAAACCATCTTTCCGTCCGTCATCTTTATGTTATGCATGACGCAGTTTCCGACCGTGGACTTACCTGACCCTGACTCTCCCACTATTCCGAGGGTTTCGCCCTGCTTTATGGAAAAGGTGACGTCATCTACCGCCTTTACGGAGCCTACCTGTTTTTTCAAAAGACCCTTTGTCACGGGGAAGTACATCTTAAGACCCTCAACACTTAGGATCTGCGCTCCCTTTTTCGTTTCCACTTCCTTCCTTACGGATATGTCCTCATCTATGAATTCCGATATCCTGCTGTCAATGGGCATATCGGCAGTGGACGTAAGGGGAGGCGGTGTCCTGTCTATGTTACGGTTTTCGATATTTTTATTATTCTTGCTCATTTGATAAACCCCTCCCTACTGAAGAGCCTTTCTTTCTTCTTCCGTTTGATCCTTGTGGAAACATGCGCAAAAATGTCCCCGTGATATCTCCTCCAAATCCGGTCTTTGGTCAAGACATTCGTCCGTGGCATATTTGCAGCGTTTCGCAAATGCGCAGGATGTCGGGGAGATCTTCGACATATCGGGGGGCTCCCCCTCTATGGTATGAAGGCCGTAGCTCTTGGGAAGATCCAGACGGGGCACTGCCCTTATGAGCCCTAAGGTATATGGATGATGAGGCTCATCGAAGATATCATCAGGGGATCCCTCCTCAACAATCTTCCCACCATACATCACCTTCACGGAATCCGCATAACGAGCCACCACGCCCAGATTATGCGTGATCAATACAAGAGCCGTCCCAAATTCCTCGCGTAATTTATTCAGCTGCTCCAAAACCTGGGCCTGCACGGTAACATCCAGTGCCGTGGTGGGCTCATCGCAGATCAATATTTCGGGGGAGAGGCTCATAGCCATGGCTATCATCGCCCTTTGCTGCATCCCTCCCGACATCTCGAAGGGATACTGCTTCGCGCGCACGGCCGGGTTTGGAATATTTACCTTCCCCAAAAGATCCACTGCCCGCTCAAACGCCTCTTTTTTGGAGGTCTTCGGCTCATGTATCCTTATGGCCTCCGCTATCTGCTTTCCGACCGTCACGACGGGATTCAATGCCGTGGATGGCTCCTGGAAGATAATGCTAATGCTCGAACCCCTTATCTCCCTCATTTCCTCGTCGCTAGCCCTCACCAGGTCTTTGCCATGGAACAGTATCCTGCCCCCCACTATCAATCCCGGTGGGTATGGAATAAGACCCATCACGGAAAGGGCGCTTACGCTCTTTCCCGATCCGGACTCTCCCACTATTGCCACGAATTCTTTTTTGTGAACCTTGTAGGAGAGGTCGTCTGAAGCCCTCATCACGTTTTCGTTGTGCTTCCCGCTCAAAAAGTACGTCTTCAGATGTTCCACCTCAAGGATTACTTCATCATCTGCCATGGTTATCTCCTGTAAAGAAAAAGGGATGGGAGGAAACCCTCCCACCCCTCTTTCTCCATTCAAAATTCTTAATGTAATTCTTAATGTATCTGTTTTTCCTTCACCTGCTTAATCGGTAACCCAGGTTCTCGCAAACATATATCCTGCCCAGTAGTTCTTGGTGGTAAGCTCTCCTGAAAGACCATGTACCCTGGTATTGTAGAATGTGTTCCATTGCTGCCCGTAGGATACCAAAAGCTGGTAATGCTGTGCCTGGTAAGCCGCATCAAGGGCCTTGCAGTTTTCCACCAGCTCATCGGTGCTTGCCGAAGCTACTACCTGGTCTACCAGGTCATCTATCTCCTGGTTTGTCTGGTGAACATTGTTCTGGACACCATCTGACCTTACCATCGCGGATATCGCACTTATCCTGTCCATTCCGGCAGAGCCGTACATGGAAGCAGGGTCATCCGCGTCTGCACCGTGAGCCGTCATCTCGGGAGGCGTGGAGCAAACGTTTATGTTCATGGTGATACCCACCTCCGCAAGGTACTCAGCCGCAAGGTTGAAAGAATCCACGGGCTGTGCCTGGAAGATATATACATCAAATTCAAATCCGTCACCATATCCCGCATCCTCGAGCATCTGCTTCGCCTTGTCGGGATCATAGGTGGTATAGGACTCTATCAGCTCCTCATCCCAGTCAGAAACATCACTCATGGGAAGCCCGTGAAGGAAAAGGGAGATTGATTTGTCATCCACATCGTCCCCATACGTAAATCCCTGGTATTCGGATACCGCCTCGAGGTCTATTGCGTACTGCATGGCAGTACGTACATTCACGTCCTCCAATGCGGGAACGGGATTGTTTCCTAACTTGAGGCATACCGCAGGGGAATCTCCCACATAGCTTACCACATAATAATCCTCATTTTCCTTGAGGGACTCGGAGAGCTGCTGCTGCTGGTCTGCGTCCAGAAGCTGGTTGTTTGCCGCCAGAATGTCAAGCTCTCCTGAGATGAAGGAAGAAAGCATGGTTGCTGTGTCTGTCATGTGTACCAGCTTTATTTCATCCAGGTAAGGAAGGGCGTTTCCCTCATCATCCGTATCCCAGTAATTTGGATTGGCAACAAAGGTCATGGAATTGTCATTTACGTAATCTGTAAGTATGAAAGGACCCGTGCCTGCCGCATAGTGGAAGTCGGTCTTTTGCTCATCCGAAAGCTCATCCCACTCGGGACCGCAGATGGAAACCAGGGTGCTCATGAAGTTTCCTATCGCAAGCTCATTTTCTGTGTTGAAATTAAACTTGAGCGTAAGGTCGTCAACCACCTCCACGGAATCAAGCATATTGAGCGAAGTAGCCCAGTCCGTCTGATCCATCACTACCTGCTCCACACCGTCAAGACCAAGAAGCCTGTCATAGGTATACTTGATATCGTCAGCCGTCACTGAACGGCCACCGTATACATCGTATTTTTCATCAATCCCAACGGATGTCTTGTCCTGGAAGGTGACATCGTCCCTTATGGTGACAGTCATGCTCTTAAAGTCGTCCGCTATCTCCCATGTGTCAGCCACCTGACCCTCTATCCAGTCGGAATTGAGGTAGCTGGTGGTAAAGCCGTACTCAGAGCGGTCGAGGTCCCAGTTTACGTTCCAGAGCATGTCCGTGTAGAACGTTACGAAATTCCTGTTGTCATTGACGGAAGGGTCGTATTCATTGTAGAACTCAGACCAATACGTGGTGAGCGTCCCTCCCTTTACCACCTCCGTGGAGGTGTCCTTATAAGTAGTCTGTGAGGTCGTGGTAGACCCTGCCGAAGCATTTCCTGATGCCGCAGCCCCATTGTCTGCGTCGGAAGAAGCTCCCCCGCCGCCATTGCCGCCTCCGCAGGCTGCCATGGAAAAGGCCATGACTGCCGAAAGCGCCAATGCGCATACGCGTTTCATTCTTTGTTTCATCATAAAAAATCCTCCTGTAAGAAATGAAAATAAGAAATGAAAATACCATGTAACCGTCAGGAGCCCCGCAAGGTCCCACAGTCACAAATTATCATTAAGAAAAATTATAGCACACTAAAAATAAAAAATGTAGGTCTTTATTTGCAGTGATAAAGGGTTTTTTTTGCGTTCATCACCCCTATCCCATTCTATACTCCTTTGGTGAAATCCCGTATGTCTCCCGGAACTTCCTGTAAAAAAAGCTGGTATTCTCATAACCCACGGCAAGGGCTATATCCGCCACCGGAAGGTTCGTCTGGGATAAAAGAACCTTTGCCCTCTCAAACCTGTTTTTGAGGAGAAGATCCTTAAAGGTCACCCCGAATATCTTTTTTATCTGCCGTGACAGTGAATACTCGGACTGATTTACCATGGAAGAAAGCTCCTGGAGCGATGCGGTATTGTACTCATTTTCCAGATACCTTATCACGGCTTCCTTTATTATCCCGTCATAATCATAGTTGCCGTCATCCGATATGGACTCAAGGTTCCTTGACAACAGGGCTATTAAGGTCTGCATCATGTTTTTAAGGAGATTACTCTCTGTAGTTATCCCCGTCCCTATGATGTCCTCGCTAAGGTACGGGAAGGCTATAAAGAGCATGGACTCTACCTGGTTTAGCACAGATATGTCGTTTAGACCCTTAAAGTGAATGTATCTGTTCCAGACTATGTTCTTTTTCAGATAGTCCAGGAAAAAGGATGAAAGCACCGTATCTGTTCCTATGGTCGCCGCAACCTCCTCTATGAACTGGGGCTTTATCATAAAGCTCACCATGATGTCATCGTACGAAAAGGTCTCCCGGGAAAATGTGGTATACTGGTTAGGTATGAAAAAATCCCCCTCCTTCAGATGGATTTTCTTGTTATCCACGTTAATAAAAGCTTCCCCGGAGACCTGGTAACAGACCTCCATGATGTAGTTTCTGTGTTCGGGGAGCTCCACATAACGGGGCTGCCTTCCTATGGATACCAGGTTTCTAAGGTCTGTATAGGGGGAAGAATTACCCGAGCCTTCCACTATCCGTTTTTTGAAATCCTCCCTCTCATACGGGTCTTTTTTTAGCCGGATCTCTCCCGGCATCTCGGTCTTTAGAATATTGAGCAACCCTTCGTCAAACTTTCTCATTTTTCTACACCGCTGTCGAAATCACGGGCTCTTGCAACGCGCCTCCCGATGCCTGAAGTATTTTCAGCCTCACCTCCGCCGCCTTGTCCAAGGCATCCACGAAGGCTATTACATCCATCATGTCGTCTCCCGGCAGGCAGATTCCGTGAAACGCCCACACAACAGCATCACTTTGCCTTAGTTTTTCCAGGGTGATCTGTGTGAGTTCCTTTTCGTCCATGATAAGGCGGTCTACCATCCCTAAGTCTCTTTTTAGGTTTTTCCTTAAATTTAGTGAAGACCTCCTCAATGTATCCGAAAAGGATCTTTCTTCCAAAGGAAGCAGGTAGGTCAAAGCCACGAGGTTTGTGGGATGCCCGTGATAGACAACAGACCTGTAAGGTCCTTTTTTCTTTTTTTCCATCTCATGGATGGACAGATGCACGTAGAGATCTTCATTAGGCTCCATCCCCGCAAGCTCGTGGGAATCAGATGAAATCCCACCCTTTGTGCCAAAACCCTTTACTATCCTGTAGCCCGCACCGTCCGGCGATATCTGAACCACCCCGCAGAGATCCTCAGGGCGGTTTGCTATGTCTTCCAGATGGGCATTGCAGCCGGATATCAATATAAAATCCTTTGCCAGGTCTTTCACCGGAGCCAAAAGGGGCAAAAAATCCCTCCTGAAGGAAAGCCCGTTTTCCATTTGCATCACGTCTTCCGCATCAAGCCTTACACTAAGTCCGCCCGCGCTCCTCTCATTCCATCCGCGCCTTCCGGCTATGGAACAGCAGCGCACATACATGGATAATAGACTTTCGTAAGTTACCATTTTTCTCCCCATTTCAAACATCCCCTTCATCTAAGGAACTGTATATTTCACACAGTTCCTTAGTAAACGAATTTACTTTCTGCAGTACTTAGATGCCTCTTCTCCCGCGATATACC
>CAJOPH010000041.1 GCA_905236805.1 uncultured Eubacterium sp.
CATATACATTTACCCTTATTATCATAGTGTACCATTTTTTCAAATGGTTGTAAACACAATAATGTGTTTTTTTTGTTTCCTAAGGCTGCTGTGAATAGTAACTTCCTAAGGCACGAGCCTATACCTCCACATACCCGTGCTTTTCGTTGTATTGCCTTACCACCCTCTGTATCCTGTCCTGAGGTGCCATCAGCTCGCTCATGGTCTCATCGTGGTTCAGCGTGTCCACTATATGGGCTATGAACTTGCTCATGTCGCAATTAATAAAGTATTCCCTCTCCAGGTACTCAGGTCTCTGGTAGGTCAGGTTCGTCGTAACCACCCGATAGATGATCCCCTCCTCATACGCCCTGTCAAAGACCTCTATGCCGTTGGTAAAAAGCCCGAAGGTGGCTAGGCAGAAGATCCTGTTCGCGTTCCTTTTCTTCAGCTGGCCCGCCACGTCCAGGATGCTGTCCCCGGATGATATCATGTCGTCTATGATCCAGACATCCTTTCCCTCCACGGAGTCTCCCAGGTATTCGTGGGCCACTATGGGATTCTTTCCGTCCACTACCTTCGTGTAATCCCTCCTCTTGTAGAACATCCCCATGTTCACCGAAAGGACATTCGCCAAAAATACCGCCCTGTCGGTAGCCCCCTCGTCAGGACTGATGATCATCAGATGCTCGGGATCTATCCTGATGTCATCGCAATTCTTTAATACTCCCTTAACAAACTGGTACGTGGGCCTGAATGACTCAAACCCGCACGTGGGAATGGCGTTTTGGACCCTCGGGTCGTGGGCATCGAAGGTCAGGATGTTCGTAACCCCCATGGCCTCCAGCTCCTGCAGGGCCATGGCTGAATCCAAAGACTCCCTGCCCGCCCTCTTGTGCTGCCTCGATTCATAGAGGAAAGGCATGATGACGGTAATCCTCTTGGCCCTTCCTCCCGTGGCGGCTATGATACGCTTTACGTCCTGGTAATGGTCATCGGGGGACATGTGGTTTTCATGGCCACAGATGCTGTATGTCAGGCTGTAATTTAACACATCCACCAGGATATAGAGATCGTACCCCCGCACGGTGGACATGATCTCGCCCTTGGCCTCTCCCGACCCAAACCTGGGATTTCTCACGTCTATGATGTAGGAATCCCTCTCATATCCGGGAATGTTCTTCAGATGCTCATCCTCTGACTCACGCCTCCACTTTGCCAGGTAATAGTCTACCTTCCTGGCTATGTCGTTACAGCTCTTAAGTGGGATAAGGCCCAGCTTTCCTTCGGGTGCGTTCTTTAGGGTGTTAACGTCGCTCATTGGTATTTAGTCTCCTTTGTACTCTGATATCCTCTCCACTCATATGGATGATGGCATAGTCCTTTATTATGCGAGAAAATATTCTTTCGGTATAGGTTTTTTCTATTTCTTCCAGATCCAGATTCGTGGATATTATAACAGACCTTTTCTGTATCTGTCTTTCGTTTATTATCCTAAAAAGCTGTGATATGAGGAAGGAATTCGTATATTCCGTCCCTAAGTCATCTATGATGAGAAGGTCACAGGAAAACAGCTGCCCGTAGGCCTGCCTTATGTCACCAAAATCACCCTCCCTTTTGAAGGCCTCGTCCGCTATCACCTCGAACATCTGCGCGGCCGTATTGTAGACCACGGAATGCCCCTCAGAGAGTACCTCCCTGGCAATGCAGTGGGTAAGGAAGGTCTTTCCCACCCCGACGGCCCCGTAGATCAGCATGTTCCCGGAATCCTTCGAAAACCCTCCGGCAAAATCCCTTGCCTTCCTTAAGGCCTCCTTTGCGGAATCCAATGCGGAAAGGGAGGTCAGGGCGCTGATATCATCCTCTGAATAAAGGGATAAGTCAAACGTGTCAAAGGAATCATCCCCCAATACATAAGCCCAGCTTTGTCCCGTCGAAAACAGGTCTATCGACAGCTGGATAAAGCACCTGCACTTCTTCCCATCCACAAACCCCGTGTCCCTGCATATGGGGCACTCGTATTCATCCTCCAGATCCTCTTCGGTAAGCCCATGGCTATTTAACAACGCTATCCTCTTGCGGTGGAGATCGTGTCGCAAAGCCTTGCCATCATCGGGAAGATGATCCTTTTCCTCTCCGCTTCCGGGAAGTTTATTAAGCTTTCTTTTAATCTCTCCCGCCGCCTCTTTGGCTATTCTTTCGTCTATGGCCAAAAGCTCCGGTATCTCTTCGTATATTTCCTGTATTCTTTTTTCTTTCCGTCTCCTGTTTATTACGCGCCTTTGCTCATAGATCCCCATGATGCGGGCGTACTGCGCATTGCTAAGCATGGTCAGTGTACCGAAAGTTCCCTGGCAAGGGATGAATAGTCATACGTCCTCCTGCCGGGCTTTGCGGCGGTGTCTGTCCCTGATGAAGACCTGCCCTTTTTCTTCTTGGAGGCCGCATACTTTTCATCTTCCCTGCGTACGTCATCCATGTCCCTTACATTGCCGGCAAACCAGTTCTTAAGGATGACATCCGCATACTCAAAATTCGCGCCCTGCGTCCTTAAAAGGGTTCTTCCGCATGCCTCGGCTATGATTTCCTCGGAAAAATGCCACTGTGAATCCCATTTCCTGACATAATCCTTTTCCTTGTCAGCCAGGGAGCGGTCCTTGATCCCGAAGGCCTCCTTCACGGCATTTTGCATGGACGCCGAAAGGGGATGCTTTCTTTTTTTGATGACCTGCACCCTGACATCATCGGGAGTCTTTAGCCCGAGGCTGCTCCATTCCCTTGCCACCTTGTTCATCTGGGAGAGCCGGGAGAGCTTCCTGGAAAGGCACACCTCCACCAGGTATTCTATCATGTCCTCGCTGAAAGAAAGCCCTTCCTTCCAGTAGATGACTGTGGATATGTCCATGGGACCTAAGGTCCGTCCCAGGTACCTTTCTATAATGAAAAGAAGCTCCCCGTTCTCATCCTCCCTGACAAAATCTTCTATGTCCGAAACCTGACAATCCTCGGGCGATGATGGCCTATGGGAGACTTCCGGAATCTTTGGGGAAAGGTCTTTTTCTTTCCCCTCCCTCTTCTCATACACCCTGATGCCTCCATTATTTTTAGAGTCGCTTTCAACCTCGACCATCTCTATCCCCAGGAGCCTTCCTTCGTCATCCCTTTCAGCCCTAAGGAGCCCCTCATCGTCAAGAAAGGAAATGGCCCTTCCCATGTCCCCCTCGGTGATACCCAGGTACCCGGTGGCTCCGTCCATGCTAAATGCCCCCTTTTCAAGGCTCCGTACGAGGTAAAGATATACCTTCACATATTCGCCCGGAATCCTTCCCATACAGGAATCAATAAAGGCATCGGAAACAAAGGTTCCTCCCACGGGGGCATGATCCCTGCGGTAGGAAGAAATCCTCCCCCCGAAGGGCACGCCATCCCCCGCAAAGCCTCCATAGGCTCCGCCCTGCGCATATCCAAACGCTTCCATAGTATCCACACTCCTACCCACAATCCCAAATGTCACTTGATGTTTCAAAAACCCACCCGGGGGTTCTTGATCATATATCCCTCTTGCGAAGACTATTATAACAGACCGCGGATTTTTTTCCAAGGGGCAGGGCACCCATTGTCATGGTTTTCCACTGACCTGTGGATAAAGTGGAAAAATACCCCGATATCTGATTTTCAATGCGGCTAAAACTGTGCATAACCCTTCAGGTGCAAATGACCCAAATTGTGGAAAAGTCGGGATAAAAACCTATAGCCCCATGAATTACGGGATTTTTGGAGCTTTGGTTATCCACATTTTATGTTTGCAAAATTTTTTATCAATAATTTCGCATTCCTTAAACATCCAATTAACAACCCCTTTCAATCCCCTGTTAATGCATCCCCTATTTTAAATACGTCGCCGGCCCCCATGGTGATTATAAGGTCATTAATTTTGGCATTTTGGCGCAAAAAATCCTCACATCCGTCAAATGTCGGAATATAGTACGCCCCGGCCCCCAAAAGGGTGGCTATATCCCCGGAGGAAACCCCTAAGTCATCGGTCTCCCTGGCCGGATAGATGTCGGGAAGCAGCACGATGTCCGCCTCCTTCAAGGCATCCGCAAACTGAGGCAAAAGCGCCCTGGTCCTCGAATAGGTATGGGACTGAAAGACCACCACGAGCCTGTCATGGGGGATCTTTTTTGCCGCTGAAAGAGTGGCCCTTATCTCCGTGGGGTGGTGGGCATAGTCGTCAATGATGACGGCTCCCTTGAAAAGTCCCTTGTATTCAAACCTCCTCAGCGTCCCCTTGAATTTGTTAAGCCCTTCTTTAATTATATCGAAGCCAATCCCCATTTCATGGCATATCCCAAGGGCGGCCATGGCGTTTGAGACATTGTGCAGGCCATAGACACACAGGTGGACCTCACCCAGATTTTCCCCATCCCTGAAGGCGTAAAAATAAGGCTTTCCCCCATCATCATAGGAAATATCCTCCGCATGGTATGTGCCCTTTCCCACTCCGTATGTACAAACCTTTGCCTTTACGCCCCTAAGGATCTCCTGCGGCTCATCGATATCGGCGTTTAACAAAAGCACCCCGTCTTCTTTCGTATTGCAAGCAAATGCGTTGAAGGATTTTCTTATATCCTCCATGCCCTTAAAAAAATCCAGGTGGTCTTCCTCTATGTTCAATATGGCGTTATATTTAGGATAAAACTCATGATAGGAATTAGTATACTCACAGGCCTCCGTGATGAAATATCCGGTATGCCCCACCCTGAAATTCCCGTTTATCACGGGAAGGTCCCCACCTATGCTGATGGTGGGGTCTTTATCCGCCTCCAGCAATATGGAAGAGATCATGCCGGTGGTCGTGGTCTTCCCATGGGTTCCGGCCACCGCCACGGAATCCTTAAACTCTTCCATCATGGCTCCCAAAAGCTGCGCCCTGGTGTACATGGTAAGACCCAATTCCCGCGCCCTTACAAATTCAGGGTTGTCAGGGTGTATGGCCGCCGTATATACGACAAAGTCTGCATCCTTCGGGATATTGTCCGCAGCCTGCGGAACCTTTACCGAAATACCCATCCCACGGAGCTTTTCCACCATGGTAGATTCGTTCATGTCAGAGCCTTCCACTTCAAATCCCCTGTCCATTAAATACTCGGCAAGTCCGCTCATGGACACTCCGCCTATCCCTATGAACCAGGCCTTTCCCTTTGATGTAAAATCTATATTTATCATTTCGTCTCTTCCTTTCGACATTATTTGTTCATTGACATTTTCTATATAAAGTTATATAATTATTCGATTATACAGGAAACGCATTAAATGATCAATTCGGTTCCTATACATATCAGGTTACTATTTCAAGGAGGCACACCACATGCTAAAAAAATTCACCAATCTGTTCGGCAGCCTCAGGATAAAGATAAGCTTTGTGTTTTTTAACTTCACCGTACTTACCATAGCGCTCATATACCTTTTTGTACGGGGCGGAATGGCGAATATGGAGGAGCAGCTCTATGACAGCCGCCTCATAGCCGATATCCACTATATAGAAGACATCATAGGCTCAGGCTCTTGGAACATACAGGGCGATGCCATATACCTGGGGGATACCCTGGTAGGCGACGGCACCGACGAAAATGCCAATCTCGCGCCTTTTTTGGAGCACGCGCAAAAGACCGGGACATTTTCCTATGTCTTCATCATCACGGGCGATGAGGGCCTTGGGTATGTGGAGTCCACCAAGACCCAGGTGGGATACCAGGAGGGACATTATCTCAGGGTGGCAGGCTCCACGAAAAGCCCTGACGGAAAGTCCATAGTAGGTACATATATCAGCAAGTCGGTGGCCGATGCCCTGGATAAGGACGGGGAATACGCGGGAGAATCCAATGTGGCGGGCGGAATGATCTACTGCTACTACCATACCCTCCTTGACGATGACGACAATGTGGTGGGGGCCATCGTGGTTGGAAGGAATGTCTCCGAACTAAAGGCCCTGGTAAACGATACTACCTACAGGGTAATATTCGGTATCATCGTCTGTTTTGCCATCTTCGGGTCCATCCTGCTATTTTTCGTCCACAGGTGGACAAGGACCCTATACGATGTGACCAACTACATGAAGCAGATAGAATCCGGCGAGCTTCCCGAGCACAGGCTGCTTTCCAAGACAAATGACGAGCTCAGCCAGCTGGTCATCGGGGTAAACAGCCTCGTGGATACCCTTAAGGAAAACTCCGTCCTCAAGATAAAGTCCGAGACAGACCCCATGACAGGTCTCGCGAACAGGTTCGGGCTTTCCAGGTATTCTGAAAGCATATTCGAGGAATGCTACAAGGAAAAGCTCCCCATAGCATTCTTCATGCTCGATATAGACTATTTCAAGCCATTTAATGACAACTACGGCCACCAGGCGGGGGATGAGGCCATCCTCGCCCTCTCCGATACCATAAAGGAAGTGGGTGAAAAATATCCACTCTTTGCCTCAAGGTACGGTGGGGATGAATTTCTCGTCATCATGTACAATTACTCGAGATCCGATGTCGAGATGATTGCAAAGCTCTTAAAACAAAAGATCTACAACAAGAACTTGACGCATGAATATTCAAAGGTCTCCGACAGGCTTTCCATATCCATCGGTGTCTGTTACGGAGTTCCTTGCGACTATCAGCACATGAATGACTATCTCCATCGGGCGGATGAGGCCCTCTACCTGGTGAAGGAGGCTACAAAGAACGACTACAAGATATTAGATATCCTCCCTCCCGGGAAAGATTCCACCTCACCTTGACACTTCCACTATCTGCGCCCCCGCGGGTGAGGTGATACTCCCATATATCCCTTCCGTCACATATAGCTTTCCGTCATCCGTGTAAAGTATCATGTCGAAATCATCCTCCGATGCCTTCCAGTATTCTATGGCCTCATCCGTTCCCATGATATAGATGGACGTGGTGAGGGCGTCTGCCAATGTCCCGTCGGCTGTCACCACGGTGGCAGAAAGGATTCCGGAGTCCGCGGGATACCCCGTTTCAGGGTCCAGGATGTGATGGTATGTCTTTCCATCTTCCTCAAAATACCTCTCATATCCCCCCGATGTGATGACTGCCACATCCCCTGCCTCCAGTACCGCCAGGTAATCTTGTGTCTCATCCGGATTCTGTATGGCTACCTTCCACGGTGAGCCGTCTTGTTTTTTTCCTTTCAGATGGACATTTCCCCCCAGGGAGACCAGTCCCGATTCCACCCCGTAGTCATCAAAGATATCCATTATCCCGGAGGACGTATATCCCTTTGCGATGCCTCCCAGGTCTATCTGCATGCCGTCCTTTTCAAATGAAACCTCCCCCTCTTCAATGGAAATCTTTGATGCGTCCACCAGGGAAAGCTTATCCTTTAATTCTTCTTCGGAAGGCACATGGTAATCCTGGGTGGTAAATCCCCACAGGTCCATCACGGGATATATGGATATGTCAAATTTCCCGTCCGTTTGTTCGTAAATATCAAGGGAACGGCTTATCAGATATTTTGTATCTTCAGACACCTCCCCTCCCCCGTTTTTATTTACCAGGGATACATCACTATCTTCTATCCCCACGGAAAAAAGGTTATCGAGCCTGGTTATTTCCGCTATTGCCGCATCGCACGCATCCTCGGCATTTTCGCCGTATGCCTTTACGGTCATGTACGTATCCATCGCAAAGACAGAGCGCTGCGCCTCATCTGACGCTCCCTTGGCCTCGCTGTCCGCCGATGCTCCATCAGTCTCTCCCCCTCCAGCCATCCCTCCGCAGGACGAAAGGACAAGTACAAGTACGAGGCTTAGCACCAGGCCCAAAGCCGATATTTTATCACCCTTCATATCTCCTCCTTGTAACCATCCCGGAAAGCTTTGACTTTTCTATCACATACATCACGACCGCAAATAAAAGATACATGTCAAAATAAAGCATCACTGCCGCCCCCCTCATCCCTATCCTCCAGGAAAGAGATTCTATTTCCCTTATATATTCCCCCCTCATCATCATTCTTAAATATTTCTTTAACAATGTGTGTGAACAGTATTTTTTGAGTTTTTTTGCCGCGGGGCGTATCCCTTCGCCATTTTTTGAAAGCTCCTGCCTGACCAGAAATACCGCCCCCAGGATCACTGTGTGCGCGACCAGGTCACCGTACTGTTTTTCCTTCCCGGCTGACCTTAGCATCCTGAATATCTCCCTGCAGATCCTTGGCCAGACCAGGCAGAAGTCCTTTTTGTATCTATATGTGACAGAGTCCTCATTTAGCCTGTACCTCACTATGCATTCATCCGTGAAGGCATATGACGGGTTTTTCAGGTAACATTCCACGTTATGTACCTTGTCCTGGGTATAGCGATAGCTGTGCCACAAAATGCCGTTTTTTTTCAAAAAAGAACGCCTGTAGAGCTTCCCCCAGTCATAGGCCAGGTGGCCTCGGCTGATAAATCCCGTAAACCTAAAGCCCAAAGATTCG
>CAJOPH010000042.1 GCA_905236805.1 uncultured Eubacterium sp.
ATTATATTATCCATCTCATAGATAGTACCGTCTTCGGTCTGTGACCCTATCGTTTTATATGTACCATCAGGACCGGTAATCTCCTGCGTCACGCCCGACATATCTCCATAATAGGCCCCGCACCCTTTTATTTTCACTCCACAGGCACCATCTGTGCCTTCGGGATTTACGGAATATACCGCCGGATAACTGTATGCGTTAAGACCTGAATCAAGGATACTCCCCTCAACGTCTGTGAAATTAATCTGCCCGTATGCCGTTATGGCATTTCCCTTGTTTTCATCCTTTTGGTAATTTACATTAAGCTCTCCCCCGGAAATGGAAACATTTCCGTCTGCCAGCATCCATTTATGGCAGGAAAATGAAGACTGTCCGTTTACAAGGATATTTGCATCGCCTTCTATCCTTAACAAAAAATCGTCTTCATCATAGGAAATCTGCACCGAGTCAATGGTGATATCATCTCCCCCGTCCCAAGTGATCCCTGAAACGGGAACATTTGCGGACAAAGACTCACCCATCAGGGTAACGGAGGTTGCGGCCTTAGGTTCCACGGTAAGAAACATTGTCGCAAAAACCGCTGCAGCTATTGTTAAAAATATATTTAATTTCTTGTTCATCTTCCTGTCTCCTGTAATAGGGATTATTTTATGACAAGGCTAAGGCAGTCTATATCATGCAAAAGATCCCTTTCTTCCCCTGTTTCCAGGCTCTTTACCACGGGACGCAATGGATAGCCGTCCTGGTTTTTTACTACCTGGTAGAGCTTTCCGTCCGAAAGCGTGATGACAGAGCCCACCGGGTGAAGTATCACGCATCCCATGAAATTGTTCAATACCTCGTGGTCAAATTTGTTGACCATCGCCATCATCATCTCTATGGATTCCGAAGGACTCTTTCCTGCCTTATAGACCCTTTTGGTGACCAATGCGTCATAAACATCCGCCACGGTCAGTATGCGGGCTATCTTTGAGATCCTTCCGTTATTCAATCCCAAGGGGTAGCCGGAGCCGTCGACGTTTTCATGATGCTCCAAAACGCCCAGCTTTACGTCTTCGGAGATATAGTCCACATCCTTTATCATCTCATACCCCAGTGCGGTATGGCTCCTCATCACCTTGAACTCATCATCGGTAAGTTTGGCCGGCTTATTTAAGACCTCATCGGGGATCTTGGTCTTTCCTATGTCATGTAAAACCCCCGCCAAGGCCACATCCCTTAGCATTATCCTGCTAAGGCCAAACCTTTTTCCGATGAGCATACCCATGGTTCCCACGTCCACGGAATGCTTGAAAGTATATTCATCGGAAATCTTTATCATTTCGAGATTGAACCCCGCGTCCGGCACTTCCTTTAAGATCCCCAAAAGGTTTTCCGCTATGTCGTTTGCGGCCGTGCACATCTCCTTGGGATTTTCGGTAGAATTATAGATGTACTGCACTCCCTCCAAGGTCTGCTTTTTTATCTCTTCTTTAAGCTCAAAGATGACATCGTCATTTTCCTTGTGAAGACCCAGGTCTGATAACAGCTCATCAGATACCCACACCTTCACCTTGTCCTCGTAGTGCTGAAGTATATCATATATTCCCTGGTCCACAACGGTATTACGCTTCGCTAAAAGCACGCCCCTTTTGTCAAAGAGCGAATCCTTGATGATACTGTTTAAGGGAATGTCTTTTGGATGAATCTCTACCAGCTCCTGCACGAATAATACTCCTTATTTTTTCTTTATGGTGATCTTGTTGCTCCTTGCGCTTGTGCCATCATCATCATAGGCTTTTACGACGTAGGTATAATTCTTTTTGGACTTTGCGCCCTTGTCCTTGTAAGAAAGGGTATCAGATCCTTTAACGGTGGCTATCCTGGAATAAGAGCCATTCCCCTTCTTCCTGTAAATATAGTAACCTTTTGCCTTCTTTACCTTCGTCCAGGAAAGCTTCGCAAAACCATTTTTGTTTTTTATTTCTTCAAGGCGGGGAGCCTTAAGGAAGTAGACCTCCTTGGATGATGTGTATTCCGAAACACCGTTTTTGGAATTAACCCTTATCTTGTAGGTATAAAAATGTCCGGATGAGACTTCCTCATCCTCATATTCATTATATGATACGGTATCTATCTTTTCGAAATCTTTGTCATCTTCCTTCCTAAATATGGAATAACTCTTCCCACAGGCAGCCCTTTTCCATTTAAGGGAAACATAAGACTTTTCCCTTACCGGGTCTTTGAGTGAGGAAAGCCCCAGCTTCCCATACCAAAGGTCTGCGTCTATGTACTTTGAGCTGTCCCATGAGACCTTTTTTTTGGACGTATACTGCCAGGACTCGTACCTGTGGTATGGCTTGTAGTACGCCCAGGAAAATTTGGCATCCGCTACATAGTCCGCATAAGCCAAGAAACTATAATTGTACATCGCCACCCAGTGGGTATAAGGCCCGTTAGCCTTGGCGAACCTATCCAGATAAAGGTGCCAGTAATACGCGCTGGAATATACCCCGGACCTTCTTCCGGACGCCTTTACCTTTTTGCAAAATGTGGTGGCCATATTTGAAATGGTCTTGGCAGAGGCCGCAAATGTTTTCTTGTCTTCCAGGTCGTAAAATACGGGAAGGTCCGGCTTGTGGGAACCTAACCACTTTAATGTCCTTTTGGCATCAGCCTTAGCCCCCTTCACACTGGCGGCCGTGGAATAATAATAGACTCCGTATGGTATGCCGTATTTTTCACATTGGGAAGCATTGTACTCAAAATTCACATCCTTCTGCGAAC
>CAJOPH010000043.1 GCA_905236805.1 uncultured Eubacterium sp.
TAGATCCCTTTTCAAAAGATTTTTCCGCCTTTGTCTTCAAGATCCAGGCCAACATGGACAAGGCTCACAGGGACAGGATAGCCTTCATGAGGGTATGCTCCGGGGAATTTAACGCGGGGATGGAGGCCTTGCTGGTAAATGAAAACAAGACCGTAAAGCTCTCCCAGCCAAAGCAGATGATGGCAAAGGACAGACAAATAATAGAAAAGGCCTACGCCGGGGATATCATAGGGATATTTGACCCCGGGATTTATTCGATAGGGGATACCATATCATCATCAAAGGAAAAGTTTTTGTTTGAAGGGATACCCACCTTTGCCCCCGAGCATTTTGCCAGGGTCAGGCAGGTGGACACCATGAAAAGAAAGCAGTTCGTAAAGGGAATAGAACAGATAGCCCAGGAAGGAGCCATACAGATTTTTCATGAGATGGGGACGGGATTGGAAGAGATCATAGTAGGGGTCGTGGGAGTCCTTCAGTTTGAGGTCTTAGAGTACAGACTAAAAAACGAATACAAGGTGGATATCAGGCTGGAGAAGCTCCCGTACGGATATATCAGATGGGTGGAAAATCCTGATGAGGTGGATGTGGAAAAGATCGTGGGGACATCGGACATGAAGAAGGTTTCAGACCTGAAGGAGCGCCCCTTACTCATGTTTGTTAATGAGTGGAGCATAGGGATGACACTTGACAGAAACGAAGGCCTTAGGCTTACGGAATTCGGGGGAAACACATGAGAAAAATTATCATTTCCGATGTAGACGGCACTCTGGTGCCTGATGGTCATCCCACGATCAATCCCGAGTATTTTGGGGTGATAGAAAGACTGTTTGATGAGGGGATACTTTTTATTGCGGCATCGGGCAGGCAGTGCCGGAGCCTGGTGCAGATGTTTCATCCCGTCCTTGAAAAGATGGCCTTCATATCGGAAGGGGGCTCCTGCATCTGGAAGGAAGGGGTGCCCATGGTACCTAATCCTCTGCCGGGTGAATACGTAAGGGAAATAGCTGAGGATGTAAGGAAGATAGAGGGCGCGGAATTTATGGCCGGGACCCCGGGATATTCCCTATGTCCCCATGAGGGGACTCCCATGTACAGGTGGCTTACGGAAGGATACAGGTTTGACTTAAGGCCTTTGGGAGGGTGGGATTTTCCCGAAGATGTGACATACTGCAAGACTGCCATATATTTTCCCAAAAAAGTAGAAGAGGCGACAAGGGATTTCAGGGAAAAATGGAAGGGAAAGATCCACATGGCGCTGGCGGGGGATATGTGGCTGGACTTAAGCATGCCGGGTGTAAACAAGGGGCATGCCTTGGGAGTTATCCAAAAGGACCTTGGAATAAATAAAAAAGACATCATGGCCTTTGGCGACAATCAAAACGACAGGGAGATGATGGAGCTTTCAGGCACGTCATACGCCGTAACTACCGCCATAGACGAGATAAAGGACATTGCAGACGGTATGGTTCCCAATTATAAAGAAGACGGGGTGCTTAAGGTGATCAAAGAGGTATTAAGGGATCATGAGTAAAATAGACATATAAGACGACGTGATGCTCCAAAACATGAGATCATTCAGGGATTTTATTTCGACAGGCCCATGCCAAGGGGAGATTTTGAGGAAAGGTTAAAAGGGGAAGGATATAAGGCATATGCGTAAAGCGTTTACCGTGTTTACCATACATATGCCGGGTGTCAGAAGATGGATGAAGAATTAAGATATGCGGTACTTATAGATGCCGACAATGTTTCAAAAAAATACATAAAGAGTATCCTGGAGGAGGTTTCCAATTTCGGGGTAGCCACCTACAAGAGGATATATGGGGACTGGACCCGCAACAATGGCTGGAAGGATGTGCTGCTTGACCATTCGATAACACCCATCCAGCAGTATTCATATACCACGGGAAAAAATGCCACAGACTCCGCAATGATAATAGACGCTATGGACATACTCTATTCGGGGAACGTGGAGGGGTTTTGCCTGGTATCATCAGACAGCGACTTTACAAGGCTTGCCGCAAGGATAAGGGAGGCCGGAAAGCACGTCATCGGGATGGGTGAAAACAAGACCCCCGCGCCCTTCAGGAGGGCCTGCAATGTCTTTAAGATATTGGAATATATTTCGGGAGAGCGCGATGAAAAGGATGAGTCCGGAAAGGACCAGATAGACCAGATGACCAAGGTCTCCGAGATAGAAGAGGCCGTAAACAAGATCATTATGGAAAATTCCAACCAGGGAAAAGAGACCCAGATAGGGGAAATAGGCAGCAAGCTAAACCTCCTTTATCCGGATTTCGATGTCAGAAACTACGGCTATTCAAAGCTTACCACCTTCCTCAAGGAATCCTGCTCCTCCGTGGTTTTCTCAATGAGGCACAATCAGGTGGTGCTAACCCTTAACGACAAGCCCGAAGATATCCTGTCCATAGTTACGATGGTCCTTAAGGAAAACGGCGGACAGGTGGACAACATGGGAAGGGTATCGGCCGAGATAAAGAAGATAAATCCGGGATTCAATGTAAAAAACTACGGCTATTCCAAGTTCGGGAAATTCGTGACCTCCCTTCCGGGGATAGAACAGACAGGACCAAACGGACTAAGGCTTGTGGAAAAAAAGGCCAAAAGAAAACAGACGTGAAAAACAGTTGTTTGAATACCGGTTATTTGAATAGCAGTTATTTGAATACGGTGTTTGACATATCCGGTAAAAATGATTATAATTCTTAGTATGGTTTATATATCACTAGAGGAAGGTTTGGAAATCTTAACAAAAAGGTTTGGAGAAAAAGGAAGGACCGGGGAGGTTTTGCTTCCTGATGCCTTGGGAAAGATTGCGGGAGAGGATATAGTTTCTGCGGAAGATGTGCCGCCCTTTCCAAGATCCCCGTATGACGGATATGCCTTTAGGTCAAAGGATTCGGAAGGGGCATCCGCAGATAATCCCAAGGTGCTCAATATAATAGAAGAAGTTCCCGCAGGTTCATATCCCCTCCGGAGCGTTGGCGAAAATGAGGCCGTAAAGATACTTACCGGAGCCCCCATTCCCTATGGCGCGGATGTGGTGGAAAAATACGAAAAGACGGAATTTACCGATAATCTGGTAAAGATATTCGAACCACTGAAAAAGGGATCAAACATAGTTCCAAAGGGGGAGGATATTTCCAAAGGAGATCATGTTTTCAGGAAAGGGGATGTATTTTCACCGGCCGACATAGGCGTTTTGGCTTCCCTTGGCATTTCAAGCGTTCTTATATCATCCCCATTAAAAATAGCCATCATTCCCACGGGGGATGAGCTGGTGGAGGTAACAGAGCCTTCGGGCGAAGGAAAGATAAGAAACAGCTCCGCCTATGCCCTTACAGCAAGGCTCCGTGAGATAGGAACAGATCCCCATATCTGCGATATAGCAGGCGATGACATTAAGGAGATTTCCGATGCCATAAGGAAAGAAGAAGAAAGCGACGTCATCATAACGACGGGGGGAGTTTCGGCAGGTGACTATGACTATATTCCTGAAGTAATGAATAGTCTGGGCGCTGATATCCTGTTTCACAAGGTAGCCATGAAGCCGGGCTCGGCCTACCTTGCCGCGGCTTTTAATGATAAGCCCATTCTTTCCCATTCCGGAAACCCGGGAGCCGCATATGTGTCTTTGGAGATGCTGACAAAGCCCTTCCTTTACAGGTACAGCGGAAGGAATGACTGGGAAAACAAAAAAATAAAGGCCCTCCTAAAGGAAGGCTTCCCAAAAAAAAGCCCGCAGAGGAGGTTTTTGCCGGGAAGGCTTTCGGTAGAAGATGGAAAAGCTGTCATATATACATCCCAAAGGCAGGGAAACGGCATGCTTTCACACCTTGGAAAGGCCTTTGTGTATGCGGATATTCCCGCAGGCACCGGTAGGATAGATCCGTATGATGCCGTGTCTGCGTATATCAGTATATAGTGAGTATATAGTCAGTATATAGTAATTAAGGAGGAGGTAATCATGAATTCACCCGCAGAGGTAGCAAAAAATTATATCGGCATAGGAAAAGGAAAGGTAAACACCCCGATAGCGAAGATGTTTGTCCTGGCCATACTGGCAGGGATGTTCATAGGTCTTGCCGGAGTGGGGGCTACCACGGTTAGTTCCACGGTGGAAAACGCTTCCCTGGCAAAGTTCGTGGGGGCGTGCGTCTTCCCGGGAGGACTGGCCATGGTGCTGGTGGCGGGAAGCGAGCTTTTCACGGGGAACTGCCTGATAGTCATTCCCCTCATGGAAAAGGAAGTGACCGTAGCCGGAATGTTAAAGAACTGGATCGTGGTATGGTGCGGTAACTTTGTCGGAGGATGTCTGGTATCCCTCCTTTCAGTATGGTGCCACCAGGGGTCGCTGTTTTCAAACAAGGTAGCGGTGGCAAATATCTCCACCGCCATAGGAAAGTGCTCGCTTTCTTTCGGGGACGCTTTCTTCAAGGGAATAGGCTGTAATTTCCTTGTGTGCATCGCGGTGTGGATGGCGTTTGCGGCAAAGGACGTGGCGGGAAAGATCATAGGACTTTATTTCCCCATCATGCTCTTTGTGTTGGAAGGCTTTGAGCATAGCGTGGCAAATATGTACTACATCACCATAGGGCTCTTTGCCAAGTCAAACGCGGACTATCTTGCGGCAGCACAGGAGGCGGGATTGGATCTTACGAACCTGACCTGGGGAAACATGTTCGTAAATAACCTTATTCCCGTTACATTGGGAAACATAGTGGGAGGATCTGTCCTTGTGGGACTTGCATATTGGTTCTGCTACCTTCAGGGAAATAAAAACAAATAATGCATGATGGATATGGCCGGGAAATAGACTATTTGAGGGTATCGGTAACGGACAGGTGTAACCTCCGTTGCCGATATTGTATGCCCAAAGAGGGACTGCCCTTGGTATCGCATGGGGATGTACTGACCTATGACGAGATACTGAGGGTAGTTTCTATAATGTCAGACCTTGGAGTGACCAAGATAAAATTAACGGGCGGGGAGCCATTGGTAAGGAAAAACCTCCCCACCCTGGCAAAGGAGCTGAAAAATGTTCCCGGGATAAAAAGCGTTACCCTTACCACCAATGGTACGCTCCTTTCAAAGTATATGAAAGAGCTAAGTGTCTCCGGCATTGATGCGGTAAACGTAAGCCTCGATACGATGAATGCTGAGGTATATTCCTACATCACCATCACCGGGGGCGGGAGCTTAGACGATGTCTTAAAGGGGATAAGGGAGCTTAGAAAGTATCCCGATATTGACGCCAAGATAAACTGCGTCCCCATGGGAATAAAAGGACAAAATCCCATTGAGCTTTTGGAATTTGCCAAAAAAGACTTCATACACGTCCGTTTCATAGAGATGATGCCCGTGGGGATGGGGAAAAATTTTTCCTGTTTCGGGGAAGATCACCTTAAAAAAAAGATAGAAGAAAGGTATGGAAGGCTCATACCTTCAATGAAGAATCCCGGAAACGGGCCCTGCAGGTACTATGAACCGCAAGGTTTTTTGGGGATGGTGGGCTTTATAAGCGCCGTATCCCACAGGTTTTGCGATGGGTGCAACAGATTAAGGCTTACCTCCCAAGGATACTTAAAGACCTGCCTTCAGTATGAGGAGTGGATTGATCTTAAGGGGCCTTTGAGGGAAGGGGCTTCGGATGAAGAAATAAGGGATATGATAGTCAGGGAACTCAAAAAAAAGCCAAAGGGTCACAGGTTTGGGGAAAGGGACATTAACAGGGAAGAAGGAATGACCATGTCCCAGATAGGAGGGTGACATGGGAAAGATTCTGGCAGTGAACACCAGCAAGGAAAAGGGTACTGTAAAGAAAAATGTTCATTGCGCCGTTTTGGTCGAGGATTTTGGGATTAAGGAGGATGCCCACGCCGGAAAGTGGCACAGGCAGGTTTCTCTTTTGTCCCATGAAAAAATAGAAGAATTTAAGAAAAGGGGAGCCAAGGTAAAGGATGGTGACTTTGGTGAAAACCTTATCGTGGAAGGCATAGACCTGAAAAACCTTCCCATAGGGACAAGGCTTAGGATAGGGGAGGATATAATACTTGAGATTACCCAGATAGGAAAAAAATGTCACACGGGATGCGAGATCTACAAGCTCATGGGAGATTGCATAATGCCCAGGGAAGGAGTCTTTTCGAGGGTCATTAAGGGTGGCACGGTAAGTGAGGGAGATATGATAAATATTGTATAGTAGACGCATTTATCACGGACGGAGAATGCCCCGCCCCTTGGGGCGTGGGTAAAACAAATCTGTCACGGACATGATCAATGCGTTTGTTATAGATTTTTTAAGTTTTTTTGTAAGGAGAGAAAAAATGAAGAAAAAATTAGTATCACTGGTTTTGTGCAGCGCACTTGCGGTATCTGTTTTATCTGCCTGCGGAGGCTCAAATGATCAGGGGAATGAGACTTCGGAATCAGCGGGCTCACAGGCAGAGGAGTCTGCGGTTCAGGAATCTTCGCAGGCCGAGGAATCAGGGACACCTGATGAGGCTTCAGGCGAGGCATCCCTCATCATGTATGCCGCAGCGTCTTTGGCGGATGTTTTGAATGATGAAATAGCACTCTACAATGAGACTCATCCCGACGTTACCATAACCCTTTCCACGGGATCTTCGGGAGACCTTATGACGCAGATAGAGGAAGCGCAGGGGACGGACATAGACATCTTCTTTTCGGCGGGAAAAAAGCAGATGAATGAGCTCATAGAGCAGGGTCTTGTGGATGAGGCTAATTCGGTAGATCTTTTGAAAAACGAAATAGTCCTTATAGGGGCAAAGGATTCAGGAACATCCGTAACAGGCTTTGAAAACATAACCGACGCTTCGTCCATAGCACTGGCCGATGATACGGTGCCTGTAGGGCAGTACGCGAGGGAAGCCTTTGATTCTTTGGGTATATCGGAGGATGATTTTGCGCAGGTAAATACATGTGCGGATGTTTCCGCGGTGAAGGAAGCCGTGAAGGAAGGCTCCAATGAAGTGGGGATAGTATATTACTCAGACTACTATTCCGTAAAAGATGACGTAGACCTCATAGAGATCTGTGACCAGAGCCTGTATTCAGAGTGCATCTACCCGGTAGCTACGGTAAATAATCCAAACGCGGATGATACGCAGTCCGGTGCTGCCGCGGATTTCGTTGAATTTCTTCAGACGGACGAAGCAAAGCAAATATTTGAAGACTATATGTTTACCATATATCAGTAATATATAGCCATGATGAATGATTTATTTACCACATTGGGCTCCCTTGACTGGAGCCCTTTGTTTGTTACATTAAAGACCGCCGTGGTAGTGGTCATTTTGTCGTTTTTCGCAGGCGTTTTTGTGGCATACAAAGTAATGTTTTTGGGTGGGCGGTCAAGGGCCCTGGTAGACGGGCTCTTATCCCTTCCCATGGTCATCCCCCCCACGGTGGCGGGATTTTTTTTGCTTTTGTTATTTAGTTTAAGGAGGCCTTTGGGTGCCTTTCTTTACGGCGAATTCAATATAAAGCTTGTCCAGACATGGACAGGATGCGTGATGGCTGCCTTTATCATTGCGTTTCCCATGATGTATAGGAATGCAAGGGCTGCCTTTGAGCAGATAGACACAGACATCTATGATGCCGCAAAGACCCTGGGGATATCAAACAGGAGGATATTTTGGACCATCATCCTCCCCAATTCAAAGCCCGGCATAGCCTCGGGCACCGTTCTTTGCTTTGCGAGAGCCATGGGGGAATACGGGGCTACGTCCATGTTTGCCGGAAACATCGCCAAAAAAACGGGAACGATAGCCCAGGAAATAGCCTACGTGGTAAAAGACGGAAACTATATGAAGGCCGGGATATGGACGGTGATAGTGCTCATCATATCCTTTTTCGTCATCTATTTCCTCAATGTAGTATTGTCCAAAAAAAACCATAAAAAATGGAAAAAATAAACATAAACATCAAAAAAAGCTTTGGAAGCTTCGACATGGACGTATCTTTCTCATCATCCGCAAGAAGGATAGGGATACTGGGAGCCTCAGGCTGCGGGAAAAGCCAGACACTGAAGATGATAGCGGGGATAGCTGTGCCTTCTGAAGGGAAGATCACATACGAAGATAAGGTGCTTTTTTCCTCATCGGATAAAATAAACATCCCTCCACAGAAAAGAAATACCGGATACCTTTTCCAAAGCTATGCCCTCTTCCCCAACATGACGGTATCCCAGAACATATGTTCGGGAATAAAAAATGCAAAAGAAAAAGAAACTATACTAAAGGAAATGCTTTCCCTCTTCCACCTGGAGGGGTTGGAGGGACATTACCCGGACCAGCTCTCAGGCGGCCAGGCCCAGCGCACGGCCCTGGCCAGGGTGTTTGCCTACCATCCGTCGCTTCTTCTTTTGGATGAGCCCTTCTCGGCACTGGACTATCACCTAAAGGATGTGATGCAGGAGGAGCTTTTGGAGATCTTGGACGGCTATGGGGGTCAGACCATTTTGGTCTCCCATGACAGGGATGAGATCTATAAATTCTGCGATGAGATAATAGTGATGGATGAGGGAAGGGTCATCTCCTGCGGGGAGACCCTGGATATCTTCAGGAATCCAAAAAACAAAAGGACCGCCGAGCTTTCGGGCTGCAAGAATTTTTCAAGGATCGAAAAAAAAGATGACTTTCACGCATATGCCCCGGACTGGGGGACAGACCTTGAGTTTGCACAAAAGATCCCCGAAAAAGCCTTGTATGTGGGAATAAGGGCCCACGACATAGTCCCGTTGTGGGAGGATACACCTTGCGATAATACCGTTCCCTTCAACTTAAAAAACACGGCTCGCCTGCCTTTTGAGACACATTTTTACATTTGTTGTCCAAAGGGTCAGATCTGCTGGTTTATCCAAAGGGACAGGGAAAAGGTGATCGGGGAGAAGGGGATGCCTCAAAGACTCCACCTTCCGCCGGAGAGCCTTATTCCATTGGAATAATATATGTTCACAAAGTCGTTAGAATTTTTTGACGATTTTTTCATGGCATTTGTGTTATCATAGTAAACGCATTCCGGTGCAAAAGGAAACGAATAAATTTGTTTCCTACGAATAAGTCTGCTGCATAGTGAAGGGAGTGATCATCATAGACATTCATTACAGGCACGAGTGGAAGCATGAGATTACCTATCTGGATCTTCTCGTGATAAGGCAGAGGATGAAGGCGGTGGCTCGTCCTGACCCCCACGCCACGGATGGAAAGTATTTCATAAGGAGCCTCTACTTTGACAACGCCTCTGACAAGGCCTTAAGGGAGAAGATAGACGGCGTGGACATGAGGGAGAAATTCCGCATCAGGTATTATGACCTTGATACTTCCATCATCCATCTGGAAAAAAAGGGCAAAAGGAACGGTCTTGGGACCAAATACAAGGCTCCCCTGTCCGCAAAGGAGGCACAAAAAATAGTGGACGGTGATATAGACTGGATGATGCGATCGGAACACGGGCTCATAAATGAGCTCTACCTCAAGATGTATTACCAGGGGATGCGGCCGAAGACAATAGTGGATTACACCAGGGAGCCCTTCATCTTTGATGCGGGGAACGTCAGGGTGACATTGGACTATGACATAAGGACGGGGCTGGATTCCATAGATTTCTTAAACCCCGACACACCCACCGTTCCCGCCGGGGACGCCCCCATCATACTGGAGGTAAAGTGGGATGAGTACCTGCCTTCCATCATCAGGGACTGCGTGCAGATGAAGGGAAGACATGTGAGCGCATTTTCAAAGTATGCCCAGTGCAGGGTGTATGGTTAACTTCACACAAACGGGAGGAATTATGACTTTTAATGATATTTTCAAATCCAGTTTTTTAGAGAACGTGACTACCGTGTCCATTTTGGATATGGTGATAGCATTGGTTTTGGCTTTCGGGCTGGGGCTTTTTATTTTCCTTATCTACAAGAAGACATATGCGGGCGTCATGTATTCTTCATCCTTTGGGGTGACCCTGGTCGCCCTCACCATGATAACGACCCTCGTTATTTTGGCCGTTACCAGTAACGTGGTGCTGTCCTTAGGTATGGTCGGTGCACTGTCCATCGTAAGGTTTCGTACCGCTATAAAGGAGCCTTTGGACATAGCCTTTCTTTTCTGGGCCATAGCGGCAGGAATAGTGCTGGCGGCGGGACTTATACCATTGGCGGTATTTGGCAGTGTTTTCATAGGGATCATAATCCTTATCTTTGCCAATAAAAAGGATGCCTCAAATCCATATATCGTGGTGGTATCCTGTGATGGCAGTGCCTCCGAAAAAAGGGCCATGGACCTTCTTTCCGAAAGGACCAAAAAGACCACGGTAAAGAGCAAGACGGCCCGCAAGGGAAGCATCGAGATGAACCTGGAAATAAGGCTTTTGGATGATAATACGGACTTTATAAATGAGCTCTCCGATCTGGAGGGGATATCGAGCGCGGTTCTTGTAAGCTACAACGGCGATTACATGGGGTAAGGTTATGTCGACACACAAAAAAATAGACCTGATCTGCATAGTGGGGCTGATCTTTACCCTCGTTATCACCATACTTTTCATGAACGGAGAGTCCTTAGGGATAAGGGTGGAGGTAGATGAGGATGCCGAGGCCAATGAGGACTCCCAGTATTTTACGGCAAATGACATGGACGGTGCCTGGGATACCGAAGGTGCCACCATTGTTACCCTCTCTGATGGGGAAATAGATGTAGACGGCACGGGAGCCTACGATTATGAAGGATCCCTGTATATTTCCAACGGTGGAAAATACGTACTTTCAGGGAGTTTGTCTGACGGGTCCGTCATCGTGGATGCCTATGATTCATCCAAGGTATTTATCATGTTTGACGGTGTGGACATCTACAGGGAGGATGCCGCGGCATTTGAGGTATCAAATGCGGACAAGGTATTTATTTCCCTCAAGGAAGGAAGCGTAAATTCTTTGGAAAGCGGGGAAGAGTATTCCTCAGAGGCCATATCCGACGGGGCCGGGGGAACCGTTTTTGCCCATGATGACCTGACCATAAACGGGTCAGGGACGTTAAATATCAAATCGTCCTTTAAGCACGGCATAGAAGCAAACGATGACCTCGTGATAACAGGCGGAAATATTTCCATAGATGCGGTAAAGGATGCTATAAACGCGAACGATTCCGTAAGGATAAGGGAGGCTTCCCTGGAGCTTTCGTGCAAGGATGATGGCATACAGACCAAAAAGGAAGACGCGTATTTTTATATGGAGTCGGGGGCTTTGGAGATAAGCTCGGAGGATGATGCCATACATGCGGCGGGGGACGCCGTCATAGAGGGGGGCGATATCACGATATCCGCAGGTGATGACGCCATACATTCCGATACATCGATAGCGGTATCGGCCGGGACCATCACCGTCAACGAATGCTATGAAGGCCTGGAAGCCATGACGATAGATATTTCGGGAGGCGTAACCACCGTATATCCTTCAGACGATGGGCTAAATGCCAATGGGAATTCCGATTCGGGATTCGGTATGATGGGAGGAGGCATGGGAGATGCTTCGCCCGGGGATAAATCTGATACAGGGGATAGATCTGATACCGGGGATAAATCTGACGATGAAGGCGAAATGGGCAGGGGAGATTCTCAAATGGCCATTGAGTCAGGGGATATGTCAGAGATGGGACAGATGCCGGAGATGGGGCAGAAGCCTGATATGGAGTCGGGTGATATGTCGGATATGGGACAGATGCCCGGCATGGAGTCCTCTTCGGAATCGTCTGATTCTTCGGAACCGGATACCTGGATCCATATATCCGGGGGAGAGGTAACCGTGGTAAATGAATCCGGGAACGATGCCGACGGCCTTGATTCTAACGGTGATATCATCATTTCGGGGGGAGTGGTATTTGTTTCCCTTAACAACAACGGCTCAAACTGCGCACTGGACTATGGGAGCGAAAACAACGGCTCCCTCGAAATAGACGGGGGGCAGGTAATAGCCTGCGGCTCATCTTCCATGATAGAAGAGGTAAGCGATGAGTCCTCCCAGTGCAATGTGCTCTACGTGATGGAGGATGAGGCGGCATCCGGAACAGATTTTATTGTCACTGATGAAAGCGGCAAAAATATCCTTAGCGAGGTGGTGCCATGCTCTTACTCATGCGTGATCTTTAGCTCCCCTTCCCTGGAACATGGTGTGGAGTATACGGTAAAGACCGGGGATTTATCAAAGACCATCACCTTGGATGAGGTGACATATTCCGTCGGTGATTCGTCATCTTCCATGATGGGGGGAGGAAACATGAATCCCTCGAAGGATGCCCGGATGGGAGATAACCAAACGAAAAATGGGATGGATGCCTCGGGAGACTTTAAGATGAAAGACCAAATGGACGCATCGGGGGATTTCCGGATGGGAGGCGGTCCTGACTCATCGGGAGATTTAGGAATGGGAAACATGGGAGCCCCCATGGACATGGAAGAAGCCGGTGATGAAGAAGATGATGATTACACGGATACTTCCTATACTCCCACCATGAGCGACTTAGGGCTTTTGGGGGCCTGTGCGGGCGTATTGCTTTTGGGGATAGGAGTGGCATTTGGGTATAGGAGGCATTGAATGAGTTTGCTATGACACTGTTTGCGAAAAAATTCATTCCCCATATTGACAATCCGTTAACAATTTGTTACAATAGTGATGACTATTTATTTTGTTGCGTGAGAATGGTGACTATTGGGTTTGGATGATTCATGGAAAAGGAGTGGTAAATATGGGTGCAGCATTAGCATATGAAAGGCCTGTCCTTCGCATGAGCGAGGGCGTGGCAGAGGGAGTGTTTGCAGCAAGCGGGGCGAGTGCATATAATAATTGTTGGACTGTTAATATAAAAACCGCGCAGGATTACAATGGTTCAGCGCGTGTGTATGAGGTTAGTCTGGTTCATACGAACATGGTTTCACATGCTTCCAATGCATGTACCGTACAGTATGTATTTTCTTCCGACCTTTCCGGTGCGGACGTATGGGCAGAAGGTGATGGACCCTATGAAGTTTCCATAAGTGGCAATACGGTGCGTGTGACCAGAAAGCATCATGCAAATGGTGATTATTCAGGTGATAATGTGACGTATAAGCTTTTTGTTAACACGGGAGATGAAGCTACCACCAAAGCGTTGGGAGATCCTACCTGCACGGTTGTAGACTGTGACAAGACAGGTACCCCTAACCATTCTGATATTGACTAATATATAGCAACTGACTAAGGAGAGGGACTCCCGGCTTGTCCCTCTCCTTTTTCTTGTGTTATCACGAACGGAGAATACCTCGCCCCTTGGGGGCGGACTTGAATTCCCAATACCTATTACCGCAAGAATGAACAAAGATATCATAAACGATCTAAAAAAATACGGCATCCATCCGGGATTAGAAACCATAAAAAATCTCCTTGGATCGTTAGACATACCCTTGGATGGAAAAAAAATAATCCATATAGCAGGCACCGACGCAAAGGGATCTGTGGGAGAATATATCTCAAAGATCTTAGAAGGATCCGGAAAAAAAACAGGACATTTTTTATCACCTGCGGTATTTGAATATGAGGAAATGTTCCGGATAAACGGAAAAAATATTTCAGAAAAAAGGCTTGAAGATATTTATTCTTACATTGAAAAAATCCGGAAGGAAAAAGGGTCTCTTCTTCCGCATCCCACCCTTTTTGAGATGGAGACGGCAGCAGCCCTTTTGTATTTTCATGAAGAAGACTGTGATTACATGGTCATCGAATGCGGCATGGGAGGTAAATGGGATGCCACCAATGTTTTTGAAAATACCAAAATGTGCGTCTTTACCCCCATAGGACGAGACCATGAGAAATTCCTTGGGGATTCATTGGAAAAGATAGCCTCTAATAAAGCAGGGATCATTAAGGAGGGGGCTATATGTATCAGCGCCCACCAGGAAGATCCGGTAAGGAAAATACTCCTTGAAAAAAACAATGAAACAAAGTTCATAGACCCTCTTGAAATATCCAAAGGCGTCTCTTATGAAAATGGTTACCAGATATTTTCCTACAGGGATTTTCCCGGCCTTAGGACAAAGATGCTTGGAGCCTTCCAGAGGGAAAATGCAGCCCTTGCCATAGAGGCCGCAAGGAGTCTCATTGGGGATAAAAAAGATTTTGGGGGGATAGTTTATAAGGCAGTGGAAAAGGCCGCCCTTGCGGGCAGGTTTGATATAAGGCGCACGTACAATGACATACCACTGGTTTTGGATGGGGCGCATAACCCGCCGGCCGTAAGGCGACTTTTGGGAAGCCTTGAAGAATATTTTCCGCATGAGGAGTATATATTTATTCTGGGCGTTTTCATGGATAAAAACATAAAAGAGATCGCAAGGCTTATATCCAAAAAAGCCCGCAGGATAATAACCATCACCCCGCCTTCGGAAAGAGGATTTAAGGGAGAAGATTTGAGGGATATTTGTCTGGGGTTCATGGGAAATGCGGAATATGCAGGTTCTGTGGATAGTGCCATTGACAAGGCTTTAGAAGGCGCAGGGGATAATTCCTGCATTATCTGCACCGGGAGCTTTTCTTATCTAAAGGATGTAAGACAATAAGTCATTAACATTTTTCCTTGGGAGAATATTATGAAAATAGGAAACAGGGAATTTAAGGATTCGGGAAAGACATACATAATGGGGATACTGAACGTAACCCCTGATTCATTTTCGGATGGTGGGAAATATAATGATGTGGACAGAGCCCTTTTCCATGTGGAAGAGATGATAAAGGAAGGCGCGGATATCATAGACATAGGCGCAGAATCCACGCGCCCCGGCTATACGAAGGTGGAGGGATTAAAGGAGCTAAACCGGGTGGTGCCCGTGTTAAGGGCAGTAAAGAGGCGTTTTGATGTTCCCATATCCATAGATACATACAAGGCGGGGACCGCGGTGACCGTGATAAACGAAGGCGCAGACCTCATAAACGATGTGACGGGTCTTAAGGGCGATGAAAAAATGGCTGAAACCATAGCCATGGGAAAGGTGGCGTGCTGTCTGGTACATAACAGAAAAAGCGGTGAGTATAATATTTTTCTAAGGGATATAATACATGACCTTGAAGAGTCCCTTGATATCGCAAAAAGGGGCGGTATAAGGAAGGATAGGATAATCTTAGACCCCGGGATAGGTTTTGGCAAATCAAGGGAGCAAAACCTCGTATTATTAAAGCACTTAGATGAGCTTTCTGAATTTTCCCTTCCCATGCTCCTTGGGGCATCAAAAAAATCCGTCATAGGAAGGACACTGGGTGTGGATGTGGACAGTAGAGGTGAAGGCACCCTGGTCACCACGGCATTAGCCGTCATGCATGGATATTCCTTTGTAAGGGTTCACGATGTGGAGGCAAATAAAAGGGCCATAGAAATGGCAGAGGCGATAAAGTATTCGGATATGTGATCATGGAAAAGATAAAAATAAAAGAGCTTGAGGTATTTGCCAGGCACGGGGTGCTTCCCGCGGAAAACCAGCTCGGACAGAAGTTTCTGATAAACGCTGATATGGAGCTTGATATTTTGAGGGCGGCACGGACGGACGACATAAAAAAAACGATAGATTACGGCGAAGTGTGTGAGTATATCACGGATTACATGAAGGATTATACCTTCAACCTGATAGAGACGGTGGCTGTCAAGCTTTGCGAAAACATACTTGTAAAGTATCCCCTCCTTGGATCTTGCAGGATAGAGATAATAAAGCCCTGGGCTCCTATAGGCCTTCCTGTTTCATCGGTTTCCGTGGAGGTATTTAAAAAATGGGAACGCGCCTTCATATCCCTGGGGTCCAATATGGGAGATAAAAAAGCCTTCCTTGACGGGGCTGTTTTGTCTTTGGAAAAAGAACCCTTTGTCCGTGTAAGGAAGATATCTTCATATGTCACGACCAAACCCTACGGAAAAAAAGACCAGGATGATTTTCTAAATGCCGCGATGGAGATAGAGACCTTCCTTTCACCGCATGAGCTTCTTGATATCCTCCACACCGTGGAAAATAATGCGGGAAGAAAGCGAACAGAACACTGGGGACCTAGGACCTTAGACCTTGATATTTTGTTTTACGGGGATAGGATGATGGATACACAAGACCTTGTCATTCCGCATCCCGACATGGAAAACAGGGAATTTGTCTTAGGACCCATGGAAGAAATAGCGCCTTATTTTTTACATCCCGCATTGGGAAAAAGTATAAAAAAAATGCATGATGAGCTGAAGGAAAAAAAGGAGAGAGCAGCGGGAGGACATATAAAGACATGAAAAAAGCAGTGTTTTTTGACATAGACGGGACGCTTTGGGATTTTCACCAAAAGATACCAAAAAGCACCATCGAGGCAATAAAGACCTTGCGGGCCAACGGAAACTATGCCTTTTTGTGTTCGGGAAGGACCAAGGCCTTCATCCATGACGGGGACCTTTTGGGGATAGGCTTTGACGGGATAGTCGCAGGATGCGGCACCTACGTGGAGATGGATGGCAAAGTCGTGGAAAATCACGTGATAGACAAAGATCTCCTTGAGGAGACCGTGAGCATACTTAAAGGCTACCACATGCCCCTGGTGCTGGAGGGAGTACATCACCTGTTTGTGGACGAAGAGGACTTTTACGGGGATCCTTTCCTGAAGATCATGCAGGATGACATGGGGGAAAACCTGCGCCGGATCACCGGGGATGATACCGAATGGATAGTGAATAAATTAAGCGTAAACGCCGTGCCCGAATATACAAAAGACGTTATCAAAAGGCTGGGGAATGACTATGAGTTTCTCCTGCACGGCAATGAGTTTTTTGAGATGGTTCCCTTGAATTATACTAAGGCCAGGGGAATGGAGACAGTCTGCGAAAGGCTCGGGATAAAGACGGAGGATTCATTTGCCTTCGGGGATGCCACAAACGACATCCACATGCTGAAGGCGGCAGGTACGGGTATAGCCATGGGAAATGGCACGGACGGGGCAAAAAAGGCCGCGGATTACGTGACAAGCGATATCTGGGATGATGGGATAAAAAATGGCTTAAGGCATTTTGGGCTGATTTGAGGCTGGAAAGCAAGCTTTCAAACGATGGCAGAAAAAGACGGCTGTGAATAGTAACCATAAAGTATGAAATAAATGTGAAGAGGGTTGACATTTATCCTGCATGGTGGTACACTTTTAACCATGAGTTAGCACTCGTCACAGTTGAGTGCTAGTACAGAAATAAAATTTTGTTATTTTTCTTTTATTTTTTAAGGAGGAAACATAAAATGAAGCTCACACCGTTAGGAGACAGGGTGGTAATAAAGGCCCTTGAAGCAGAAGAGACCACGGAGTCGGGAATCGTGCTTCCCGGTAAGGATAAGGAAAAGCCCCAGCAGGCAGAAGTCCTTGCGGTAGGACCGGGCGGTACGGTAGACGGCAAGGAAGTGAAGATGGAAGTAAAGGTAGGAGACAAGGTCATCTACTCCAAGTATTCAGGAACAGAGGTGGAGATGAGCCGTGACGAGAAGTACATTATCGTAAAGCAGAGCGACATACTCGCAATCATTGAAGGATGATCAGGAAGATATAGGAGGATATAAGACAATGGCAAAGGATATTAAATACGGGGCAGACGCCCGCGCTTCGCTGGGAAAGGGCGTTAATGCATTGGCTGAGACTGTAAGGGTGACATTGGGACCTAAGGGAAGGAACGTGGTGCTTGACAAGTCCTACGGCGCTCCCCTTATCACAAACGATGGCGTGACCATTGCCAAGGAGATAGAGCTGGAGGATGCCTTTGAGAACATGGGGGCACAGCTCGTAAAGGAAGTGGCCACCAAGACCAACGATGTGGCAGGTGACGGTACCACGACAGCTACCGTTTTGGCACAGGCCATGATAAACGAAGGAATGAAGAACCTCGAGGCAGGAGCCAACCCCATGATCCTGAGGAAGGGCATGAAGAAGGCTACGGACTGCGCTGTAGAGTCCCTTCAGAAGATGAGCTCAAAGGTAAACGGCAAAGACCAGATAGCCAAGGTGGCATCCATCTCGGCAGGCGATGACGAAGTAGGACAGATGGTAGCTGACGCCATGGAGAAGGTGACAAACGACGGGGTTATCACCATAGAAGAGTCAAAGACCATGGCTACGGAGCTCGACCTCGTAGAGGGGATGCAGTTTGACAGGGGCTATATTTCAGCTTACATGGCTACGGATATGGACAAGATGGAGGCTACCTTAGAAGATCCGTTGATCCTTATTACCGACAAGAAGATTTCAAACATTCAGGAGATCCTTCCCCTTCTGGAGCAGATAGTACAGTCAGGAAAGAAGCTCCTTATCATTGCGGAGGATGTGGAGGGAGAGGCCCTTACCACCCTTATCGTAAACAAATTAAGAGGCACGTTCAACGTGGTAGCCGTTAAGGCGCCCGGTTACGGTGACAGGAGAAAGGCCATGCTGGAAGATATCGCCATCCTTACCGGCGGCACGGTCATCTCCGATGAGGTAGGTCTTACCCTTCAGGAGGCTACCGTGGACATGCTTGGATCTGCCAAGTCCGTAAAGGTAAAGAAGGACGATACCATCATCGTTGACGGTGCGGGCGAAAAGATGAAGATAGACGCGAGGATAGCCCAGATCAGGGCTCAGATAGAGGAGACCACCTCCGACTTTGACAAGGAGAAGCTCCAGGAGCGTCTGGCCAAGCTCTCCGGCGGCGTAGCCGTGATCCGCGTGGGCGCGGCCACCGAGGTGGAGATGAAGGAAGCAAAGCTCCGCATGGAGGATGCCCTGAACGCTACCAGGGCAGCGGTAGAAGAGGGCATTATCGCAGGCGGTGGCTCCGCTTACATCCATGCCGCCAAGGACGTAGAGAAGTTTGCGGAAGGCCTGGAGGGAGATGAGAAGACAGGTGCCAATGTCATCCTCAAGGCGCTCGAGGCTCCTTTGTACTATATCTCGGCAAACGCCGGCTTGGAGGGAGCCGTCATCATCAACAAGGTAAGGGAGTCCTCTGTAGGTACGGGCTTTGACGCATACAAGGAAGAATATGTGGATATGGTGAAGGCAGGAATCCTTGATCCTTTCAAGGTGACAAGGTCTGCCCTCCAGAACGCTACCAGCATTGCCGCCACGGTACTTACCACAGAGTCTGTGGTAGCAGACATCAAGGAAGATACCCCAGCTATGCCGGCAGGCGGAGCAGGTATGGGAGGCATGATGTAATAAATGCCCCTTAGACGCTATATCCGGTAGCGCATGCGGTCGCAAAGGGGCGTGCCCCTTTGAGGAAAGTCCGGGCTTCACAGGGCAGGATGCCAGGTAACACCTGGTGGAGGTAACTCCAAGGATAGTGCAACAGAAAGTATACCGCCGGAACGTTTTTTTCGGTAAGGTTGGAAAGGTGGTGTAAGAGACCACCGCTTAGGGGGCGACTCCTTTGGCGATGTAAACCCCATCCGAAGCAAGATCGATAAGGCTAAGGGTTGCCCGCCCGTACGAGCCTGAAGAATCGCTGGAGTTTCCCGGTGACGGGAATCGAAGACAGATGGCCGCACACGACAGAACCCGGCTTATCGTGCTGCCGGAGCGGTTATAGTAAACGCATTTTCACGAACGGATAATACCCCGCCCCTTGGGGCGTGGGTAACCGGTACTGAAAAGATATTCTTCCCAATGCAGTACAGAAGTATTTAAGAAGAACTATGGACTGAAGATGATCTTGCCGGCAAACCGATGCCGGCACGGATATTGGGAATGTATGGGACACCGGGGGTGTGAATAGTAACATGCCATGGATGTCATAAAAAATAAATTGTTAATGACACTGCGATGTGGTATAATATACCCGTGGGGATTTCCTGCGGGTATTTTTTTGTGATCACTTAGTTACCGTAAAAAAAATAACTTAGGAGGTAATTATATGCCGGTATTACAGATGTATGGTCCCAAGATGACACAGGAGCAGAAAAAAAAGCTCATTGAACAGTACGCAAAGATTACGAGCGATGTCCTCAATGTTCCCATTGAGGCGGTAAACACCACGATCTTTGAGGTAGATCCCCACAATGTCGGAAACGGTGTTGAGGTTTTGGCCGACAGGATAGGGGACAGATGATGGAGTTTAGGCCCTGTATAGACATTCATAATGGGAAGGTCAAGCAGATAGAGGGTGCTACCCTAAAGGATGAAGGGGATAGTGCCAGGGAGAATTTTACCTCTGACAGGAAGGCTGCGTATTTTGCCTCACTCTACAAAAAAGACTCCCTTAAGGGAGCCCACGTGATAATGCTGAATCCTGAAGGGTCAAGGTACAGGAAGCAGACAGAAGATGAAGCGATATCCGCACTTTCCCATTTCCCTGGGGGGCTTGAAGTGGGGGGCGGCATAAATGATGTTAACGCCCCCTTTTTCCTTGACAGGGGGGCATCCCATGTCATAGTCACATCCTTTGTGTTCAGGGATGGAAAAATAGACTATGAAAGGCTTAGAAAGCTTGAAAAGTCCGTGGGTAAAAAACACATCGTATTAGACCTTAGCTGCAGAAAAGTGGATGGTCATTACCTTGTGGCTACAGACAGGTGGCAAAAGCTTACAAAAGAGAAAGTAAACACAAGCCTCCTAAACAAATTGGAAAAATATGCCGATGAATATCTTGTACATGGAGTTTCCGCGGAAGGGAAAAGGGGTGGAATAGACGAAGGGCTTGTTAAGGTTTTGTCAGAATATGACGGGATTTCCGTAACCTACGCCGGGGGGATCAGGGATTTTTCGGATATTGAGATGATAGAAAAGCTTGGAAAGGGCAGAATCAATTTTACCGTAGGATCCGCATTGGATTTTTTCGGAGGGAGCCTTTCCTATGAGGAAATAGTAAAAAAATACGGGAGATGACATTCCATGAGATTTACAAAGATGCAGGGAATAGGAAACGACTATATTTACATAGACGGTTCCAAGGAACAGATAGACGATATACCAAAGCTTTCCATCGAGCTTTCCGACAGGCACTTTGGGATAGGGGGAGATGGGATCATAATGGTAAACCCCTCCGACAAGGCTGACTGCGCCATGGACATATACAACGCAGACGGCTCTAGGGCGCAGATGTGCGGCAATGGGATAAGGTGTGTTGCAAAGTATGCCAAAGACCATGGAATGGTGGACGGGAACGTGGTAAGGATAGAAACATTATCCGGAATAAAGACGGTAAACATATTGGAAAATAAGGGTAACAGCGCCACGGTCAGGGTGGACATGGGTGCCCCAATGCTAAGTCCCCCGGATATGCCGGCTGATTTTGAGGGGGATAGGATCATAAACGAAACCCTTGAAGTGGGAAAGGTTAAATACAAGGTCACCTGCGTATCCATGGGGAATCCGCATTGCGTTATTTTCATGGAAGATGACATAAATTCCCTGGAAATAGAAAGGTTAGGCCCCTTGTTTGAAAATCATGAAAGGTTCCCTGAGAGGATAAATACCGAATTCGTAAACGTATTGGATGATAGCACCCTTTCCATGAGGGTGTGGGAGAGGGGATCTTGCGAAACAATGGCCTGCGGCACAGGGGCGTGCGCGGTCCTTGTAGCGGCAGTACTTAATGATAAGGCAAAAAGAGAGGCCGCAATAAGGCTAAAAGGCGGAAGTCTTGATATTCTGTGGGATGAAAAAGACGGCCATGTATATATGACGGGAGAAGCAAGGAAGGTATTTGATGGAGAGATCTGATGGGGGATACGAGATATTTTTCCAGTATCTGCGGATATGAAAAACAGCTGGATCTGGGTGGGGGATTAAACGCAATAAATAAGGAGTTTATATCCAGGGTATTTCCGGACGCGGACTTTTCCGGGATAGGCCGGCCTATCATGGAAAACGCCCTTGCCGTGTGCGGAAGGTGCAGGGAGATCATGGCGGTTCCTGTGCTAAAGGATATGGATACGGGAAAGGTCATAAAAAAACTCCCCTGCCCCTTGTGTAACGGGGAAGCAGACTTGGCAGAAGAGCCGGTAAAATGCCCCCAGTGCGGAAGCCCCATGGAATCTTTCCCGGCAGGTAACTGGGATTAAAAACAAAGGTTAGGAACTGTAAAAGGATCATAAACCTGAATCGGGAAGGTAGCGATATGGTAGTAGCTCATAATCTTACCGCAATAAATGCAAATAACAAACTAAAGCTTTCCACGGAGAAGGTTTCCGAATCCACCCAAAAGCTATCAAGCGGCTTTAGGATCAATCAGGCGGCTGATGATGCCGCGGGTCTTTCCATATCTGAAAAGATGAGGTGGCAGATAAGGGGACTTAACAGATGCTCTGACAATGCGGGGGATGGGATTTCCGTCGTCCAGATTGCGGAAGGAGCGCTGGCACAGACCCATGACATCCTGCAGAGGATGAAGGAGCTATCCACACAGGCCGCAAATGACACGAATACGGATATAGACAGAGCCTCGATCCAGAATGAGATAGACTCCCTTACATCCGAGATAGACAGGGTGGCATCTTCCACGCAGTTTAATACCATGAACCTCCTTGACGGCACATGGTCATATGAAGAAGGCCAGCAGCTAAAGGTATCCGAAAACCTTTCATGGTCTTCGATAGAGAGCTTTTATACGGCAGAATCCACCCCTGTCGGAAATGCCACCGCATCGGGATATACAGAGCTTAAAAATGTTCTCAAGGATCAGATCGTCCCAAATGCCGTATCAGCCCTGCTGGATACATTTCCTGAATCGTTTAAGGCGGCACTTGACGGTTCATCCGTAGGGATAGGCCTTAATATTTACAGCGACGCATCTTCCATCACGCTTGCATCCGTGGGCATGCAGTACCTGCGTTATTCGGACGGCACCATGGTATCGGATGTACTATCCTACACCCTGAATGTAAATGCGGCCTATGTTTCCTATGATTCATCGGGAAAGATAGAAACATCATCCCGAACCATGTTGGAAAATACCATCCTCCATGAGATGACCCACGCCCTGATGGACGAGTACCTCACATCAGGCATGGCGGGAGCAAAGGACGGAAAATACGATGCTTCGAATAAGTTTCCTTCATGGTTCATAGAGGGGATGGCCCAGACAGCGGCGGGAGGATGCGCAAATAGCAACGACTGGGTAAATGGGGGGCTTAGGATTACACAGAACAGCACAATTCCGGATATTCAATCTGCCATATCGGGTAATTCTCTAACGTCACAGACTATTGCTTCAAAGTATGGCACGGGTTACCTTGCGTGCATGTACCTTGGAGCTTTGGTAAAAAATAATAATAATAACACGTCGCCCCTTAGCACATCGGCCGCAGACATTGCCGATGGTCTAGACACCCTGATGAAGGAAATTCATGAAGGGACAAGCCTTGATGACGTGATAAAAAATCATACGAATTACCAGGGTCTTGATGATTTTGCCGCAAAATTTGGGGATGACGCCTCCGCACAGTTTGTACATAATTTGCTTGTGGCAGTAGGCGATGTGGGAAACGGATCTTTGGTGGGGAAAGATTATACTAAGGCAGATCTTCTTTCAGACAACTCATCCATCCAGTCACTTTTCAGCCTGGATGTGACAAACACCTTGGTGAAAAATAAATATGATAGTAATGGCTATAAATTCACCACCGATGCGGGAGCGTATGGGAGTAGAACGGGGAATGTTACACCTGTTCTTGATGATGGTACGGCCATCCCCGGAACGGTGGGAGATATGGGTGCAGCCGGGAAGGGTATGCACATCCAGGTGGGAGCTTTGTCGGGTCAGGCCATTATCATCAATATCGAAAAGATGGATGCGGATGAACTGGGAGTAAAAAACCTTAAGATGGACTCCTTTGAAAATGCGGGAGCTGCCATGACAAGTGTGGATGCTGCCATAGACAAGGTCTCCAAAGAAAGGGCAAAGCTTGGAGCCTACATGAACAGGCTGGAGCATACCATAAAGAACATCGAAAATATCTCCGAAAACACATCAGCCGCGGAAAGCAGGATAAGGGATACTGATATGGCAAAGGAGATGGTGGAATACTCAAACCAAAGCATAATAGCCAAGGCCGGCCAGAGCATGCTTGCGCAGGCAAACCAGGCTAACCGGGGAGTATTAAGCCTCTTACAGATGTAACGCATCTGCAAGAGGCTATCCTTCTTCAGGCGAGGATCTTCCTATTCTCCCAGTTCCCAAATATATAATATCCTACGCCCATGACGACGGATATCAGGGCTGAAAGTGCGTTTCCCAGCCAGTACCCGTATACACCCAGTCCCAAGACGTTCCCCAAAAGGAAGGATATTCCCAATCGTCCCACCACGGCGTCTATCATGGCGATGATCAGGTTCAAAAATGTGAAACCTACCGCATTGATATGTCCCAGGGAAGTGGTCATGGTGCAGAAGGCAAAATACAGGATAATGGCTATGTGCATGTACGTGGGCGCATACGCAAGGACTTCGGTTTCCGAAGGCTGCGTGAAAAAGCCTATTATCCGGGCAGGGAAAAACCATGATACGAAAGCAAGGAATAGAAAGAAGATAAAGCATATCTCGTTTCCTGTCCTGTAGACCTTCCTTACCCTGTCTATCTTTCTGGCGGCAAAATTCTGCGCTATCACGGAGGCCACGGAGGTCTGGATGCCTCCCGTTACCACGTTTATCAGGGAGTTTAGTTTCTGGCCTATTCCCGTTACGGCAGAGGCTGCGACCCCGTAGGTATTTACCATGGCAGTCACCACCAGCATGGATAATGTCACACAGACGCTCTGAACCACCAGGGGGAGTCCCAGCTTCAGGATTGCCTTTAGGGATCTGCCGTGGAGCCTGAAATTTTCCGCCTTCATTTCAAAGCCCAATCCCCTGCAGGTGCGAAGGAAGACATAAAACGCGTATATTCCCGCCGCGACCTGTGATATGGAAGTGGCCCAGGCAGCCCCCGCGGCCCCCCAGCCCAGCCCCGCGATGAACCAAAAGTCCAAGACGACATTTATCACCGCGGATACCCCGAGTATGTACATGGGCCTTTTGGAGTCGCCAACGCCCCTTAGTATGGCGCAGATGGTGCCTGTCTCATATACGAAGGGTACACCGATCGCGCAGATAAGGAGGTATACCGTGGCATCCGTAAAGGCTTCTTTTGGGGTCTGAAGCAGACCAAGCCACAGGTTCCTTCCCGCGGCGGCTATCAGGGTTATTACCAAAGACGTGACCATGCAGAAGGTAAACAGGGTTCCTATGGAGTGCTTTAGCTTTCCGTATTCCTTGGCTCCCACCTGCTGCGCTATCAGGACCTGCCCGCCGTTTCCCATCCCTATGCCCACCGCATGAAGGAGAAAGACCAGCTGCCCCGATATGGAGACGGCGGATATGGTGGCGGCAGGATTGTATTTCCCGACGACCCAAAGATCCACCAGCGTATATAGAGCCTGCAGGAGGTTTGCTCCCATGACGGGAAGCGCATATTGGATAAGTCCTTTAGCGATAGGACCTGTGGTAAGATCCCTTATGACAGAATTGTTTTCGACACTTTCGCTCATTTTTTCATCTCCTTGCACAAACGATTCTAGTGTAGCACAAACATATCAAAAAAACAAGGTTTTTCTTAGGTTTTTCTTGCATTTTCTTTCGATATATGGTACAATTTTCTTGATTTGCGCTAAAGGCGGACGCGCCTTACTTATGAGTGTGTAGGGGATTAGATACCCCTTCTGCTCGATTGACGATTAATTTAAAGATATATGAATAAGAAAGAGGTGTAATAATCATGAGGAGCGACATTCATCCTGACTATCATCAGGCCACTGTCACATGTAACTGTGGAAATACATTTGTTACCGGCTCTACCAAGGAGTCCATACATGTCGAGATTTGTTCAAAGTGCCATCCGTTCTATACAGGACAGCAGAAGGCAGCTACGGCAAGGGGACGCATCGAGCAGTTCAACAAGCGTTACGGCTTGAAATAATTTTATGCGCATATTTTCAGCAGCCTGCCTTATATATTCCCGGGGCAGGCTTTTTATATAAACGTCAAAATTCTTTTGACGTTTACTATAACCGCTCCGCAAGGATGCGCACGGATTTTGCAAGGAAATACGCAGTGAGAAAAATAGTTGATTATAAAAACAGGAGGATGGAACAATGGGTTTGATCAAAGCTTTTGCGGGTGCCCTGGGGGGATCTTTTGCTGACCAGTGGAAGGACTTTTTCGTGCCTTCACCGGACGCCACGGCTACGTGCGCAGTGGTTCCGGGGGTACCAAATGGAAGAAATGCCGGGAGGGGTTCTAATACCAAAGGCTCATCCAATATCATAACGAACGGATCAAAGATAGTGGTTCCGGACGGGTACTGCATGGTGCTGGTTCAGGACGGGCAGATTTCATCCATTGCGTCAGAGCCGGGAGGATTTACCTTCTCATCCGATGAGAAGGATTCACAGAGTGTCTTTTCGGGAGGCGGTATATCTGCGGTGGTTTCACAGTCGTGGGAAAGATTTAAATTTGGCGGACGCCCCGGCGCGGAGCAGCTCCTCTTCTACGTAAACCTAAAGGAGATTCCCAATATTAAGTTCGGCACAAAGAACCCAATATACTGGGACGATGCATATCTGGCATCGCAGGCGGGGGCCAGGTGCCGGGGAACACTTACCATAAAGATAGAAGATCCATACCTGTTTCTCTCAAAGTTCGTGCCTGTCACATACCTTAGGCCTTCGTCGGGGGTATTTGACTTAGACGACATGGACAATGCCGCGGGAGACCAGCTCCACAATGAGATAACCCAGGCCTTAAGCGCGGCATTTTCACAATATACGAATTCCGGAAACAGGATCACGAAGCTTCAGGGCGACCAGGCAGGCTTTGCAAAAAGCCTCTCGGAAGCCATAAACGGTGAATTTGCATGGAGGCAGGACAGGGGAATAGCCGTAGTTAAGGCCGCCATAGTGTCTTTGGACTACGATGATGACACGAAGGCCAGGTACCAGCAGGCCGCGGAGGCAGACTCCATGTCTGTGGGGAACAGGGCCAATGTATTCATGCAGATGTCTGCCGCCAAGGGCATGCAGGCGGCAGGAGAAAACGGCGGCGGCATGGGCATGGCCATGATGGGCATGGGCATGGGTGCCGCAGGCCAGGCCATGGGAGGCATGATGGGTCAGACAGGAGCGCAGCAGGAAGGAGTAGGCGCAGGTGCCCTTAATTTTGGGCAGCAATCTGCCCAGCCGCAGCAGCCCGTCCAGGCGCAGCAGCCCGTCCAGCCCGGGCAGCCTGCCCAAGCTTCCAAATCCCCCATGGATGTATTAAAGGACATGAAGCAGATGCTGGATGCGGGTCTTATCACCCAGGAAGAATATGACGCAAAGAAGGCGGAAGTTCTGGCAAATATGTAACATACAAAATTCTTCAACAGTTCCTAAGATAAAGGAGTATGGTTTATGGATACCGGTGAATCTAAAAATCTTTCCGATGCCCTGGATGGCATCTCCCCCGGTGAGGCCGTGGTTTCCGATATAGGCGGGCAGGTACAATGCCCCGCCTGTGGGAGCACGGATATCAGGCCCTCTTCCAGATCGGGCATGTTGGTATGTGCTTTTTGCAGGGAGGAGTTTCCTGAGAAAAAGACCAATGTCGATACCGAAGAGGACGTGTTTGCACTGGAGGGCGTAACGGTATACGAGGGAGCCAAAGACATAAGTGAGGATGCGGCAAAGCTCATTACACTTAAGTGTGAAAGCTGCGGCGCCGAGGTGGTGGTAAATGTTGATGAGACTACCCAGGCGAGGTGCCATTGGTGCAGGGAGACATTGAGCATCAATTCCAGGCTCGAAAACGGTGCGGTCTGCGACATGATACTGCCGTTTACCCTGCCCCAGGATGAGGCAAGGTCCATGCTTGGGGATTATATAGACAGGCACAAGTTTTTCGCGCATCCCGTGTTCAGGAGGGAGTTTTCCGAGCAGAACATATCCAGGGTGTACATGCCCTACCTGGTGGTGGACGCGAATACCCATGCGCATTTCAAGGGTCAGGCCGAGCATGAGCTGAGAAGATATACCGTGAGCGTCGGTGACGATGATGAAGAGACCCGCTATGACGCAGAGCTTTTCAATGTCGAAAGGGATCTTGACGTGGGGGTTGATGACCTCATAGTGGAAGGCTCTGCCGACAGGCTTGATACCGCCGCCAAAAAGACCAACAATATCATCAATTCCATCCTGCCCTTTGACACCGAAAACTGCGTGGACTTTGACAGCAATTATTTAAGGGGCGCATCCTCCGAGAAGAGGGATCTGAACATAGATGCCCTAAAGCCATTGGTGGATGCCCAGGTCAAGGACGTGGCACGGGCAAAGACCAATGATACCATGAAGTATTATGACAGGGGAACGAGGTGGGATGAAGAGAGCGTTCAGATAAAGGGAGAAAAGTTCAAGTCGGCCTACCTTCCCATATGGCTCTACAGCTACTATGAGAAGGGAAAAGACCTTTTACATTACGTGGCGATAAACGCGAGGACCAAAGAAATAGCAGGGTCTATCCCCGTTAATTATATGAGGCTTACGGCGATATCGGCACTGATAGAGATTCTTGCCGTTTTCATCTGGCTTCTTACCTGGTGGATGGACTGGTCCACATCCACGGGAGATGACGACAATGGACTGGGATTTCCCATAGTGCTGGTGGCAGGTTTTGTATTTTTCTTTATCCAAAAGGCCAGGTACAGAAATACGGGGCTTAGGCATCACCATGAGACGGAAACAAGAGCCTATGTCCGGAATGTTGTTACCAAGGACGAGAAGGTAAAGGTGGAAAAGGGTCTTTCCAACAGCCATATAAAGGGCAGGAACGATGACAAGGTCGAAGGAAGCTTTTTCAATGCCAAAAATAAGATGGGAAAGATCGAAAGAACGGCAGAAAACCTGGCGGAAAGTATGCGGAAGCAGGGCAAAGGATAGTATTATCCTATAATCATCCTATAAACAGAGGGTTTGCAGATGACTTACAGGGAAGCTCTTAATTATGGTGAAAATATTTTGTCAGAGGCCGGCATAGCCGATGCCGCCACTGACTCCCGCATTCTTCTTTTTGAGGCTCTGGGGATCACCAGGGAGGAATACTACCAGGATCCCTGGGAGGAGATTTCCGATGAGAAGGAAGAGTCCTTCAGGATCCTCATCGGGAAGCGGGCGCAGAGGATCCCGCTTCAGTATATGCTGGGAAAGGCTTCTTTCATGGGTCTTACCTTCAAGGTGGACTCCAACGTCCTTATTCCCAGGATGGACACGGAGATTTTGGTTTTGGAGGCGCAAAAGCGCCTTTTCCCAGGGAACAGGGTTCTGGACATGTGTACGGGTTCGGGGTGTATTTTGATATCCCTTCTCAAGGGAGAGTCCACGCTGGAGGGGGTGGGCTCGGATATTTCCAAGCAGGCCATACTCGTTGCCAGGGAAAACGCCGTATCAAACGAGGTCAAAGCCTCCTGGGTCACCGGGAATATGTTTGAAAAGACAGACGGCTGTTTTGACATGATAGTCTCAAACCCTCCCTATATCAGAAGCAAAGACATGGGGAGCCTCATGCCGGAGATAAGGGATTTTGAGCCTCCCAATGCCTTGGACGGTGGGGAGGACGGGCTTTCGTTTTACCGCATATTGGCAAAGGACGGCAAAGGTCACCTTAAGGAAGGAGGTACCATCGCTATGGAGATAGGGGCAGACCAGGGAGATGACGTCTATGGGATATTCGAGGATGAAGGGTATAAGGACATAGAGATAGTGATGGATCTGGCGGGACATGACAGGGTGGTTCTTGCAAGAAGGGGAAATGAAAAATGACTGAAAAGCTCGATGATATAGTAGCCAAATACGAGGAGATAATGAGGTCTTTGGCAGAGCCTGACATAGCAAATGACAACGAACGCTTCAGGAGCCTCATGAAGGAGCAAAGCAGCCTTGCTCCCATAGTGGATGCTTACACTAAATATAAAGAAGATATAACAAATATAGACGAGAATAAGGAATTGTTGGATGACGAAAAAGACCCCGACATGAGGGAGATGATAAAGGAGGACATTGCCACCCTTAAGGGAGAGGCAGATCACCTGAAGGAAACCATAAGGATACTTCTTCTTCCCAAAGATCCAAATGACACAAAGAACGTCATAGTGGAGATCAGGTCGGGGGCGGGAGGGGACGAGGCGGCCCTGTTTGCTTCCGAGGTCTACAGGATGTATGTGCATTATGCCGAAAGCAACGGCTGGAAGGTAGAGACCATGGATGCCGAGGAGATAGGCATAGGCGGCATGAAGTATGTAAGCTTTATGGTAAATGGGTCAGGCGCCTATTCCAAGCTCAAATACGAAAGCGGGGTTCACAGGGTCCAAAGGGTTCCCGAGACTGAGTCGGGAGGAAGGATTCACACATCCACCGTCACGGTAGCGGTCATGCCCGAGGCGCAGGAGGTGGACGTGGAGCTGAATATGGAAGACTGCAGGTTTGACGTCTTTAGGGCTTCCGGAAATGGAGGTCAATGCGTAAATACCACAGACTCCGCGGTGAGGCTTACCCATATCCCCACGGGGATAGTCATATCATGTCAGGACGAAAAGTCCCAAATAAAAAACAAAGACAAGGCTCTGAAGGTATTAAGGGCCAAGCTGTACGACCTAGAGATGCAAAAAGCCCACGACAAGGAGGCGAGCCTTCGCCGGTCCCAGGTGGGCACGGGGGATAGGTCCGAAAAGATCCGTACATATAATTTTCCTGGTGGCAGGGTTACTGACCACAGGATAAATATGACCCTCTACAAGCTGGACAAGATTTTGGACGGAGACATCGAAGAGCTCATAGACGGATGCATTTCATACGATCAGGCAAAGAAACTGGCGGCTATGGAGAATTAACGGTAATTAATAGGAGCAAAGGTATATGAACGATTTTGGAAAAATGAGTGAGTATCCGTACGATCACGATTATTCTTTAAGGGAAGGACTCTCCAGGGAGTCTCGCTTCATGATTGCCAATACCGTGATAGATCCGTTGACAAACCTCCCTGTCATGATGCAGTTCATCTCCCTCGCAAACGAAAAAATAGAATCAGGCAAGGGAAAGTATGCCTTAATATACCTGGATATAGTGGATTTTAAGGCTTTCAATGACAATTACGGCTTTTCCGAGGGAAATGACCTTTTGAAATTTCTGGCGGATTCTTTGGTATCCATTTTTGAATATTCCATCATATCCAGGTTTTCGGATGATCATTTCGTGGTACTTACTCCCGATGACAGGATAGAGTCTAAGATCTTGTACCTGCATTCGAGGATCAGGGAGTATGAGCCGCATCCCGGTTCTGAGGTAAAGGCGGGTATATATGAGATGCCTGAGGGTGAAGAAGACGTCCTTCTGGCATGTGACAGGGCCCGCTATGCCTGCCGTGAGATAAAAACAGACTTTAACATAGCCTATAGGTTTTTTGATGAGACCTTAAAGACAAAGATTTACGAAAAAAATTACGTCATCAGCCATTTTGAGGAGGCCTTGGAAAAGGGCTATATCAAGGTCTATTACCAGCCCGTGATAAGGTCTTCCACGGGGGAGCTTTGCGGCTGGGAGGCGCTCGCCAGGTGGGAGGATCCAAAGAGGGGGATGCTTTTGCCATATGTCTTCATAGAGACCTTAGAGCAGTACCGCCTTATCCACAAGCTTGATGCTTACATCATACAGACCACCTGTTCCCATTACAAGCCATCCGTGGCCCGTCACGGGGCTACGGTTCCCGTGTCCATAAACCTCTCCCGTCTGGACTTTGAACTCTGCGACATCTGCAAGGTGGTGGAGGATGCCTGCGAAAAGTATGGATGCCCCAGGGAGAACATCCACCTAGAGGTGACAGAGTCTGCCATTTCCGGAAACACGGAGTACCTAAAGAGCCGGATAAAGAGGTTTCAAAGAGGGGGATACCAGGTATGGCTCGATGACTTCGGATCGGGGTATTCTTCTTTCAACGTGGTAAAGGACTATGACTTTGACCTGATAAAGCTTGATATGAAGTTCCTTCAGGATTTTGATACCAATATTAAGACCAAAAAGATACTGATAAACATCCTCCGGATGGCCAAGGAGATAGGCTGGCAGACCCTGGCCGAGGGCGTAGAGACCAGGGAGCAGGCAGATTTTTTAAGGAGCATAGGCTGCGAATACCTGCAGGGGTATCTCTATGGCAGGCCCATGCCGGTGAAGGTATGCGAGGAGAAGATACTGGAAAAGGGAATCGCCATGGAGCCCATACCGTACAGGCAGTATTACCGCACGCTAGGCAGGGTTAATCCCCTTGCGCCATCCCCATTGGAGTGCATAGATGGCGGTAAGGCAGATCCCATGTCGTCGCTTCCTTCGGTGGCGCTGATAGAGGTAAGGAAAGGCGTGGGGAGGATTTTGAACTGCAGCGATTCCTTTGTGAGGGCCATGCACATATTCGGATACCATGATATTTCCGAAATAGAAACAAAATACAACCAGACCTCCTGGGAAAAGGCAACGATGGTGAAAGAGATACTCAAGAGGTCTGCCCAGAGCGAGACCACGGAGAGTGTTGATTTTATCGTAAACGGAATGTATTGCACCATAAACGCCAGATTCGTGGCAAGCCAGGAGGATGCTGACGCATCGGCATTTGTGATAGGATTCCGGTTCATGACCGGCAATGACGGGGAAAGGAAGCTTCAGCAGCAAAGCGAGGTCATGAACCTTATATATGAGCAGTACAACAGACTTGATCTTTTGTCGATAGATGATGCCTCGCCCGAGCCTGTTTATTTAAATTCCACCTATTACAAGAAGAGCTTTGTGGAAGACTCTTCCATAGAGTCGCTAAGGTTCTTTTGCAGTAACAATGTATATTATCCCGAGAGGGAGATGTTCGAAAAATTCACAGACCTTTCCACTGTGCATGAGAGGATAGAAAAACTGGGAGTCAGGCAATTGATGCAGCCCTTCAGGATACGGGGAAAGGGAGGAGAGTATACATGGCAGTGGGTGGAATTGACGCCCGTCATAAAGGACAATAAAGACTTTGTCCTCTTTGGCATAAAGGATGCGTCCGAGCATACCGCGAACTTCTTTGAGATGCATGGGGATCCGAACGTAGGAATTAATCCCCCGAAGCCTTCTTTCATGAAGGAAATAGACGACAGGGTGCTTTTGGATAATATCATGGACGTTTCGTCCGTGGGACTTTTCTGGAAGAATCTGGACAGGAGGTACATAGGCGCAAATCCCTATCTTTTGGAGCATCTTGGGTATGACACCCCCGAAAAGTTCCTTGGAAAGACCGATGAGGAGCTGGGATGGTACCTGGATTTAAAGTCCATTTACGATGAGGAGAGCCTTGTGATAAGAGAGGGCCTTAAGGTGGAAAACAGGTGCGTAAAGGCCATCATAAAGGGAGATGTCCATGAGGTCATAATGGTGCGCAATCCACTTTACGTGAGGGGAAAGGTAGTGGGCGTTTTGGGGAGCCTTCAGGATATCACATACAGGAGAAGTAAATCCATTGACGCCAAGGATTACCGCAAGGATGAAGAAACGGGGGTTTTGAATTCCAAGGGCTTTGAGGATGTCATACATTATTTCGTGGATGAGTACCGGCTCATCAGGAAGGATTTTGCCATCATCTACCTTTCATTCAGAAACTACAAGGATGTCAAAAGGCATTCAGGGGATGAATTTGCTTCCAAGGTCATAAAGAGGTTCGTGGAGAGGCTGACCATGGCTGCCAATTCCAGGTGTGCGATATCCAGGTACAAGGAAGATGTGTTCATGCTGGTGACGCAGTACAACAGGGAAGCTGACATAATAGCGATAGAGGATAGTCTTAAGGAATCATTGGGGATGATAAAGAGGGTGGATGATATTTTCTTCGAGCCGTCTATTGATATCTTCCATATCAAGTATTCCGATGAAGAATACATAGATAGGATCTTCGAGATAGGGGAACAGATATAAACAGGAAAACAGGGGCGGCTTATTCAATGACCGTCCCTGTTTTTCCTTCCAATGCGTCCAAAGATGATTCGAGGTTGGTGATGATGGTCTTTCGCCCCTGTCTCTTTCCGGTGAAGTAGGAGGCGGCCTCAAACTTTGGAAGCTTTGTGCCGATGCCAAATCTTTGTTCTTTTATATACTGTCTGGTCCGGTCTACGGATAGATTACAAAGAAGCTTCCTCTCATCCCCATCCAGTATCGATTGTTTTTCTTCGTAGGTCAGTATCATCAGGATATCCGCATCCGCCTTGTCAGCCAAAAGCCCCGCACAGAGGTCTTTTTCTATTACTGCGGATGCACCCTGGAGGCGGTTTTCCTGCTCGAGGACGGGGATTCCGCCACCTCCCGCAGCTATTACGGTCTGCCCGGCCTCTAGCAATGCGTTTATCGCGTCCATCTCCACTATGTCCAAAGGCTTTGGGGCAGGGACTATTCTGCGGTAGCCTCCGTTTGTCTCCACCACGAAGTTTCCTTTCTTTTCTTCACGCTCCGCATCCTCCTCGTTCATGGTACGACCTATGATCTTTGAAGGATGGTAGAAGGCCTCGTCGTAAGGGTCTACTATGGTCTGGGTGAGAATGGTGACCACCCCTTTGTATATTCCCCGGTTCAGAAGCTCTGTCCTTATCGCATTCTGCAAGTCGTAGCCTATGTATCCCTGGCTCATGGCAGAGCATACGGACATGGGAGAGGGGGTGAATTCATCGTGCCTTCCGGAGAGCTCGTTCATAGCCATGTGGATCATCCCTATCTGGGGACCGTTGCTGTGGGTGATGATGACGGAATATCCCCCGGCAATGATCTTGGCAAGAATCTTTGAAGCCCTGAGTACGGCTGATTTTTGTTCGGGAAGTGTATCCCCTAAGGCGTCATGCCCTAAGGCGATGACCAGTTTGGTGTTATTTTCCATTTTAATCATTCCCCTTGTACGAGTAAGCATTGGATATTCTGGCATTTTCTGCCTTTAATACTACGGAATCCCTGTAGTAAGCCACAACGGGAGTCCCTATCGCTATGGTATTAAAGAGTTTCTTGGCAAAATCATACGGAGCGTTCACGCATCCATGGGAACCGGAAGACTTATAGATCTGTCCCCCGAAAGACGACCTCCAGGGGGCATCGTGAACCCCTACATTGTAGGCGAAGGGCATGAAGAAATTGACATCGGAAGAGTAGTCTTCACCCACCAGAGTAGCGTCTTTTTCCTTATAGACTATCTTAAAGACCCCGTCGGGAGAGCCGTTCCCCTTGTTTATGTTTCCCGTCACCACGTCAGAGTCCATGACCAAAGAGCCTTCCTCGTAATAATATATGTGCTGGTTAGTATAATCTATCTCAAGGTAGGTATCCCCTATGTCGTTATCCCCCCGGTAGAGTCCTTCCTGCTCATACAAAGGCTCCCTTTCCACACGGGTGCCGCTTTTTATCTCTTCTATCAGCTGCTCCTTTTCACCTTCCTTGTCTATGACATACCCGTAGTCACCGCCGCCTATGGTAATGGTATCCCCCAGGGTGGTCTTAAATTCCCTTTCGTCCCCGTATGTATTGTAGGTGCTGGCAAGGTATTGAACATAGCTTGTGACCTTGTCCTCATCCACGGTCATTTCACCGTCATCCGATACGCTGATCCAATCCTCAATCTTTTCAGCGTCCACCTTTTCGTCTGCATCGCCCAATTCATAGGTGATATCTGCCTTTAGGTATTTGTTCCAGAAAGATTGTTTTTCGAGCAGTTCCTCATCATCAGAATATATGGATGGATTAACGTATTCATCGTCAGTTAAGCTGATGGAAGCTTCCAGGTTTACCAAAGCCTGTTCTACCTGGGAGATGAGGGCTGATTTGATGATCTTGGTACCCATGACCTCGGGAACTATCACGTATTCTTCAGATTCATCGGACCAGTCCATGTAAGCATCCACGGGTTCTGTTATGTTTTCTTCATCGAAGCAGGCCAAAGAGCCTACCACGGAAGATACTTTATCCTCATCATATGAAAAGGATGCCTGTAGCGGTGTCTCGCCTGAGAAAAAATGAATGAACCACAGAAAATCATTCTGGGTGATCAGGGCATTATCCAGGATATCCTCATATGAGGGAACAAACAGACCGCATTCATCAGAGTTTATCACATACGAAACACCGTCCCTGTCCGTAATGGTAAGGCTATAGTCTGATACCAAAGAATCCACGGCGGATTTTGCCCCATCCAGGGTTAAGTTTGACAGGGACACCGACTCAAAGTAACTTTTCGGAAAAAAATGCGAGTGATAATATATAAAACCCGTAATATATAAAGCTACAAAGGAGATAGCCAAAAGTATCCCCAATATAATCGGGAGCCTGGAATGTTTTTTGGTGGAATTCATATTATAAGTCCTTTTTTAAGTCATTATTTTTTAGTCTATATTTTTTTAAGTTCTTCCTTCTAAGCATAGATTATACCACAAAAGGACCTGCCATGTCTACAGCTATATGTCAAAACGGCGCGGTTTCGGGAAGATCGAACTTCACATATTTTCTAAGCCAGGTAAGTAATAGTTCCTTCCATACGGCCACGTCATCCCTTACATCGTTTTTGGATACCGCAGAGCCTTCGGACGCTAAGGAAAGGCAGTGTGGTCCTTTGGCAAAGCTATGAATCTCGCAGGGTATTTTGTGGCGGGCCATCTCTACCGCGATTGCAAGGCCGTTTTCGGGGGGAACCATCTTATCTTCGGCCGTGTTCCAGATAAACATCGGGGATGTATGTTCGTCTATATGCTTTAGGATGGACATTTCATCCGTGTCGGAAGGGCTTAGGGAAGGCTTTCCCTTTATCGCGATGTTCACGGCCGTATCAAGCGGCAGGTCATATGCGATAGAGTAATCCGCCACGGGGTATCCAAGGATTGCCAAAAGGGGACGGGGCATATTCATGGAATGGCTAAGTACATTGTACATTCCGCAGTTGTGCGCCCCGGCTGAAAATCCGCAAAGTATGATCTGGTCAGTATCTATTGCCCATTCTTCTTCGTGTTCTTTTAAGCATTTAATGGCCAGGGCAATATCCTGCATGGGCTTTGGAAAGATGGAGTCTTCATTTACGGGGGGGATGGTACCAAATTTTGGGAGACCCGGCTTTTCGCCCATGTAGGTGGAGTATTTCAAAACAAAAGCATGGTATCCCATGGACATGAACATGGCTGCCACAGGTTCTCCCTCCGCCCCACTAAGGGTAAGGTAAGCCCCTCCGGGGCATACTATGACAGAAGGTCTTTTCCTGCCGTGCAAAAAATCCCCTGAGTGGTCTATGACAAAGGTGGTAAGGGATACATCCTTCCTTCCTTCATGTAAAAAGATTTCCTGATGGATCATTTTGACTACCTCCTTTGGAACCGTATAAAAACAATATTGTATCACAATTTAAACATGGGCGCAAGTTTTTTTACAGGAAACGAACAAAATAGTAAAAGCATTTATTAAATGCTTTTACTATACCATGTCTATCCAATTTGAGCTTTCAAAAAATCTAAAGGAATTTTAGTGTGTATTCAAAAGCGCATACAAAAAACCGGAAGGCACAACACTTTGTGCCTTCCGGTTTTTTGTATGCACTTAGTATAAATTATACCACGCCCTGTGCCATCATGGCCGTTGCTACTTTTTCAAAGCCTGCGATATTGGCACCTGCCACGTAGTTTCCTTCCATGTCGTAGCGCTTTGCCGCATCGTCTATGTTGTGGAAGATATCTACCATGATCTGCTTTAGCTTCCCATCCACCTCTTCGAAGGTCCATGAAAGCCTTTCGGAGTTTTGTGACATCTCCAATGCGGATGTTGCGACTCCCCCGGCATTAGAAGCTTTTCCGGGGCAGAAGAGTACCTTATTTTCCTGGAGATATTTTGTGGCATCCAGCGTGGTGGGCATGTTTGCGCCTTCCGCCACGGCTATCACTCCGTTGGATACAAGGGTCTTTGCGTCATCTAAGGTAAGCTCGTTCTGGGTGGCGCAGGGAAGTGCCACATCGACCTTTACGGACCATACGCCCTTGCCTTCGTGATACTCTGCGGAAGACCTTTTTTGTGCGTATTCCGTAAGGCGCGCCCTGTTTATTTCCTTTACTTCCTTAAGAAGGTCTACGTCTATTCCCTCAGGGTCATAGATCCAGCCCGTGGAATCCGAGCATGTAACAGGCTTGGCTCCCAGCTGCTTAGCTTTTTCTATGGCATAGATAGCCACATTTCCGGAGCCTGATACAGCTATTGTCTTGCCCTTTATGTCTTGGGCGTTGCTCTTTAACATCTCCTCTGTCAGGTAGAGGAGCCCGTAACCCGTAGCCTCGGTACGTGCCAAAGATCCCCCGAAGGTAAGACCCTTTCCGGTAAGGACTCCCTCGTACTGACCGGTAATCCTCTTGTACTGGCCAAACATAAAGCCTATCTCACGGCCGCCTACGCCTATATCTCCCGCAGGCACGTCCTCGTCCTTTCCGATGTATTTGCAAAGCTCGGTCATGAAGCTCTGGCAGAACGCCATTACCTCCCTGTCTGACTTGCCCTTGGGGTCAAAATCAGATCCGCCCTTGCCTCCGCCTATGGGAAGCCCTGTCAAAGAGTTCTTGAAAATCTGCTCAAAGCCCAGGAATTTTATGATTCCAAGGTAAACGGAAGGATGGAAACGAAGACCTCCCTTGTAGGGTCCTATCGCGCTGTTGAACTGCACGCGGTAGCCTGTGTTTACCTGTACCTGTCCCGAATCATCCACCCATGGAACGCGGAACTTTATCTGCCTTTCAGGCTCTACTATCCTCTCCAAGAGGGCAGCCTTCCTGTAAGCCTCTTCGTTCTTTTCGATGACAGGCTTAAGGGATTCTAATACCTCTTCCACAGCCTGGAGAAACTCAGGCTCTGCGGCGTTTTTGGCTTTCACCTTTTCAAAGACTTCTTCAACGTAGCCCATTGTAAAATAATCCTCCTATCTATTATAAGTTAAATCTGTAACTGCCCTAAAAAATCCGGGCAAACCTCCTATATTTTACACTATAAAAAATAACCATGTCAATAAAAAACACAGAAAAAACTAATTCCGGCGCAGCAGATCATGAGAGGTAATCCTTCTCCTTTACGGGGTGCTCCTTCTGGTAGCAGGAGAAGCAATGCTCCACGTGGTCACCGTCAGGCTTTTTTGTGACGAGGCTGACCGGGGGCACTATCACAAACCCGATAAGCATCGCAAAGGCCCCGCAGTTTATGGGGCTTTGCAAAAGTAAGGGAAAATATGGCCTAAGGAGCATGTTTAGAACCATGATCCCTGCCCCTACCGTAAAGTTCACAAAGCATGCGGTACAGGTTACCTTCTTCCAGTAGAGCCCATAGAGGAAAGGCGCAAGGAAGGCTCCCGCCAAGGCTCCCCAGGATATTCCCATGAGCTGTGCTATGAAGGTGACGGAGCTTTTGTATTGGATGATGGCAAGCACTGCCGAAATCAGTATGAACACCACTATGAGCCCCCTCATGTAGAGCACCTGCTTTTTTTCGTCCATGTCTTTGATGACATTTTTCTTTATGACATCAAGGGTGAGGGTGGATGAAGAGGCGAGTACCAAAGATGAAAGGGTAGACATCGATGCGGAAAGCACGAGGATCACCACCAGCCCTATGAGCAGCGGGGAGAGGGCAGAGAGCATGGTCGGCACTATCTCGTCAAATCCTTTCTCTTCCACCGTGGAAGGGTCTATGAATATCCTTCCCAATCCACCGTGGAAGTAGCTTCCCCCCGCCACGGCCAGGGCAAAGAGGGTAGAGATGATGGCACCCTTTTTGATGGCACCCTCGCTCTCTATCGCATAAAATTTCTGAACCATCTGGGGCAGACCCCAGGTTCCCAGGGAGGTAAGGATCACCACGCCAAGGAGGTTTAACGGGTCAGGTCCCAGGAAGGACGCGAAGATGCCCGGAGTGTCTGATACCGTTTCATCGGTGACCCTGGCTAATTGGTCCATGGTGCCCGTAAGTCCCCCGTTGATATCCAGTACGCAAATGATCACGGCGCATATCCCCACTATCATGATTATCCCCTGGATGAAATCGTTTATGGCTGTCGCCATATATCCGCCCGCCACCACATATATGGCAGTAAGAAGGGCCATGGCCACTATGCATACCGTATAATCCAGGTCAAAGGCCATGGAAAAAAGCCTCGACAACCCGTTATAGAGGGATGCCGTGTAGGGGATAAGGAAGATGAATACGATGAGGGATGCATAGACCCTTAAGGAGCCTGACTCAAACCGTGCCCCGAAGAATTCGGGCATGGTGGCCGAGTTTAAATGCTGGGTCATTACCCTGGTGCGCCTTCCCAATACTACCCAGGCCAGCATGGAGCCTATGATGGCGTTGCCTAAGCCTATCCAGGTGGAAGCTATGCCGTATTTCCAGCCAAACTGCCCGGCATAGCCTATGAATATGACGGCCGAAAAATATGATGTCCCATAAGCAAAGGCCGTAAGCCATGGACCCACAGACCTTCCCCCCAATACAAAACCGTTTACGTCTGTGGCGTGGCGCCTTGAGTAAAGTCCCACCCCTATCGTCACGGCAAAGAAAAGACAAAGTATTATGATCTTAATAAAAAGCTCCATTGTTTTATCTCCCTTCGTAATCATATTGATAGAAAATATATTGATAAATCATACTGATAAAAATATACTTACGATCGTCATAAGCAAAAGTTATTGATGGAAAAAAATCAGCAGTCGTAATTGTATCATATACAAGGGTATAATGCAAGGAAAAAAGCTATTGACATGGGGCGCATATTAAAGTAGAATGGTTAGGGGGTGTGTTTTATCCAGGTAAACTAAGGAACTGTAGAATAATAAGTTGTGCATTTGGGCGAAAAGACAAGTCAAAATGTGCAATTTATTGTTCTATAGTTCCTAATTAAAAGGACGGGGAGGTATAGTCTTATGATCAGCGAAGAAGAATTGACTGATGAGATAAGGGAAAAAATACGAAAAGGGAAGGTAAGGAAGATTTCCATAATGTGGAAGATACTTTTGCCGGTGGCATTTATAATAATCCTAAGCTGCCTTGCCATAGGTCTTTCGGAAAATGCCACCGCAAAAAAGACCATGATAGAGATGGGGGCAAATGAGGCCCTTAACGCAGCCTATGCTGAGCAGTATATGGTCGATGCGGAGGTCGTGGAGAAATTCATTCTGGGGGAAGCTTCCCGGGAGGATCTTTCCGACACCATGAAGAATATGGAGGATGCGAAGGCAGACCTTGGCATGAGCTATGCCTATGTGCTTTACAGTGATGGCTCATCCTTCTATACACTCTTTGATTCGACGGATGGATTCAAGGACAATGGCGAGGTATTTGACATAGATTACCAAGAGCTCTCAGGCGTGCTTGGGGGAGAGGCCTATGTACAGGATTATATCACCACGGATGAGTACGGGACATTTCTTACCGCATACCTTCCCATACGGAATGCCCAGGGAGATGTGATAGCCGTTTTGGGGTGTGACTATGATGCGTCCGGAATCAGTTCCAAGATAAAAGAGGTCTTTATCCGTACAATAATCCTCATAATAATCTGTGTGGTGGTAGGTTCCATCTTGGTAGGGCTGATAGCAAAGGGAATCGTAAGGCGCCTAAAGGGACTTAGCACCAGGATCTTCGAACTGGTACATATGGAGGGAGACCTTACCCAGACGATAGAGATGACCACGGGCGATGAGCTGGAGATCATGGCCGGAAATATCAACGAACTCATTAGGTATTTCCAAAAGATCATGCTCCTCATAAGATCCAATTCCGCAGACCTTAATTCCTCCACCAATGAAGTGGCAAAACGTATTTTCGATGCCCAGGGAAACATTACCGATGTTTCTGCCACCATGGAGGAAATGTCGGCTGCCATGGAGCAGACATCGGCATCCCTTACGCAGGTGAATGATTCGGTGGAGGATATTTTCGAATCCATAGAGGGAATATCGCAAAGGGCGGCGGAAGGCTCGGAATTTGCAAACGGCATACTGGAAAAGGCTCGGTCCAAAGGAGATGAGGCCAAGGCTTCGCTTTCCGTTGCGCATGAAAAGGTCTCTGACCTGGAAAAGGCGGTACAGGAAAAAATAGAACAGTCAAAATCCGTAGAGCAGATATCCGTGCTTACCGCCAATATCATTGAGATCACACAGCAGACAAATCTTCTGGCATTAAACGCCGCCATAGAGGCCGCCAGGGCGGGAGAGGCCGGCAAGGGTTTCTCGGTGGTGGCAGACCAGATTTCATCCCTTTCTACGAATTCGGCGGAGGCGGCAGAGGAAATAAAGAAGGTATCCTCCGAAGTCATAGACGTGGTGAATCAGCTGGCAAAGGTTTCAGAGGAAATGATAAGTTTCATGGATGAAACAGCCATGGAGGGCTACAATCAGATGGTGGTCATGGCCGAGGAGTTTAGGGACGCCGTAAATAGGACGAACGACATGATGGACGAGTTTGCAAAAAGCTCCCTGGACCTCAAGTCAAATATGGACGCCGTGAAACAGTCGATAAACGATGTGAATATTGCGGTGGAGGAGAGCGCGAACGGCGTGACCAATGTATCGGGGATGTCGGTGGAGCTTTCCGAAAACGTAAGCGATATCGGAAACGAGGCAGATACTAACATGAATATTGCCAAGGAGCTGGATGGACAGGTAAATAAATTCAGGCTTGATTAAGGAACTATAGAACTGTATGGAAATAAGTTATTTTTTTACAGTGACTTTATATGGTGGGTGTGATAAATGAAACCGGTCTTGATCTACAAGGGGACTGATATTTGCTACGATATCCTTAATTATTTTGCGTGCCGGTTTGGGGATGCGTTGGAGAAACATGGCATTAGGGTTATTTATTATGATGAGGAAAAGGAGGGGTTATCAGGGATCTCCGGGTTTATAGGGATGGAATTTACTGCCATAGTGGGATTTCAGACCTATGCGTTTGATCCGTTTTTAAGATCAAAAAAATGCTATCTTCATGACCTTATAAAAGGCCCCAAATTTAATTTTCAGTTTGATCACCCCGTATGGATGAGGTCTCATTACGAAAAGGGACCAAAAGACCTTTATGTTCTGACACATGACAGGAATTACCAATCTTTCATAAAAAAGTATTATCCGGGCGTTAAGGATGCGTTCATCCTGCCGCCCGGAGGAGTTGGGACTTGTGACATCTCCCACGAAAAAAAATCCAAAGACCTTATCTTCATGGGGACGTATAACGATTACAGAGAGCTTTTGGAAGTGCTTTGCCAAAGTGACCGCAAGATTCGTTTTCTTGCAGGGGCGTTTCTACTGGAGATGAAAAAGCATCCGGATCTTACGTCGGAAGGGGCTTTGGAAAATGTCCTAAAAAAAAGAAACATTGCCGCCTGCGGCCGGGAGTTTCTTGATATTTTATATACCCTTAAGCCTATGATCAAATGCATCATGGCTTATTACCGGGAAAAGATCATAAAGACGCTTTTGGATAATGATATAAAGGTTACGGTATATGGAAGCTCCTGGAAGAAGTCCCCGTTAAAAGACCACCCGAATCTTACCATCCTTGCGGCTGTCACCCCGGAGGATAGCTTGAGGGAGATGGCTTTGGCCAAATTATCCCTTAATATAATGGCGTGGCACAAGGACGGGTTTACCGAACGCATCGCCAACAGCATGCTCTGTCACAGCGTGGTCGTAAGCGACAGGAGCAGCTGCCTGGAGGAGCAGTATGAGGATGGGAAGGAGATCATATTGTTTGGTCTTAGGGATTATGACACATTGCCCGTCAGGATAAAGGCACTCCTTGAGGATGACATTTTACGGGAAAAAATTGCCGAAAACGCATACCGGCGCGCGATCGCGGAGGATACGTGGGAGCAAAGGGCAGGGCTGTTTTTGGAATATTGCAGCAAAATACCCCATTGAAATTCATTTATACACCTTCCTTGCTATGTCAACCGTCTCTTTGGCGTCCTTTGCGTAAAAGTCGGCCCCTATTTTTCGGGCGTATTCGGGGGTGAGCACCGCTCCTCCCACCACTACCTTTATGTCAGGTCTTTTTTCCTTTACGAGGGCTATCGTTTCTTCCATGGACTTTAAGGTGGTGGTCATAAGGGCTGATAAGCCTACGAGCTTTATGTCTTTGGAGATTGCGGCCCCTACCACCGTATCATAGTCCACATCCTTACCCAGGTCTATTACGTCAAAGCCATAGTTTTCAAGGAGGACTTTGACGATATTTTTTCCTATGTCATGGATATCTCCCTTTACCGTGGCAAGGACTATCTTTCCCTTGGAAACATTTGATTCCGTTCCCTCCATATTATTTCTTATTACTTCAAAAGCTCCCTGTGCCACATTTGCGGAAAGGATCAGCTGCGGAAGGAAGATCAAGCCTTTTTCAAAGTCCCGGCCTGTCTTATCAAGGGCAGGGATCAATATATTATCCACTATATCCATGGAATCATTTGTTTTAAGAAGTGTTTTTGTAATTTCCTGACCCTGTTCCTTCAGTCCGTTTTCCACGCAGTACCTAAGTCCGTCGGGAGTATTTTCAGGTCCCTTTGTGTCTTTGTTTTTGACAGGGGCATCTTTTTTTTGGTCGTTATATGCCCTGATATATTCCCTGGAGTCTTTGTCTATGTTTGCAAGGACCCTGTAGGCCCTTACGGCGCCTGTCATGGCCTCTAAGTTTGGATTTATGATGGGAAGGTCAAGTCCGCTCAAAAGGCACATCTCAAGGAAATTTGAGGCTATAAGAACCCTGTTCGGGAGACCGAATGATATATTGGATACCCCCAGCACGGTCTTTAGTCCCAGCTCATTTTTCACCCTTCTTACGGATTCTATCGTGACCATTGCCGCAGCCTGCTCGGTGGAGGCTGTCATGGTGAGGCAGTCTATAAAGACATCCCTTCTTGGGATTTTGATATCCGTGGCTTTTTTTAATATCTTTTGTGCTATGGCAAATCTTTCATCTACGGTCTTCGGGATGCCGTTTTCATCCAGGGTAAGGCCAAGGACGCAGGCACCGTATTTTTTTACTATGGGGAGGATGTTTGAAAGTGAGGATCCTTCGCCGTTTACCGAATTTACGATGGCTTTTCCGTTATATACCCTTAGCCCTGCCTCTATGACATCAGGGTCTGTTGAGTCTATCTGAAGGGGAAGGTCTGTTATCCCCTGTATGGCCTTTACTACCCTTACCATCATCTCTTTTTCATCTATGTCGGGAAGCCCTACGTTTACGTCCAAAATCTCGGCTCCCGCGTTTGCCTGCTCTATGGCCTGACCCAGTATGTAGTTGATATCGTTATTTATTAAAGCTTCCTTAAATTTCTTTTTCCCGGTAGGATTTATCCTCTCCCCTATGATCCTGGGCTGGTCTATTAGCACTATTTCCGTGGGGGAGCAGACGGCAGTGGGGATATTCCTTCCTCCTGTTTTTTCTTCTTCCCTTGGGGTGAATTTTCGTTCTTTAAGTAAGAGGGAGAGCTTTTTTATGTATTCGGGGGTGGTACCGCAGCATCCCCCTATGATCTTTATCCCAAGGTCTGCAAAGTCTGCGGAGCTCTTGGAGAATGTATCGGCATCCATGTCGTATCGGTTCGTCATCGGGTCGGGAAGCCCGGCATTTGCCTTTGCCACCAGGGGGAGGTGGGTCCACCTTGATATTTCCTTAAGCACGGGCATAAGGTCAGAAGGTCCCAACGAGCAGTTTACGCCTATGGCATCAGCTCCCATCCCCGTCAGGGTAAGGGCCATGGAAGCTGCGGATACTCCCGTAAAGGTCCGGCCGTTTTCCTCAAAGCTCATGGTGACAAGGACTTTTTTGTTTGAATTTTCCTTTGCCGCGATAAGGGCAGCCCTTGTCTCGGAAAGATCCGTCATGGTCTCTATCACTATAAGGTCAGCGTCACTTCCCGCCCTTACAATTTCAGAAAATATATCTATGGCTTCTTCAAATGAAAGATCCCCACCCGGCTCCATGAGGCGTCCCAAAGGACCTATGTCCAGGGCGCAAAAACAGGGCCTATCCATCTTTTTACAGGCTGATCTTGCCAATCCCACCCCTTCCTTAACGACATCTTCCACGGTATATCCGCTGTCTGTAAGCTTAAAGCGGTTTGCTCCAAAGGTATTGGTGTAGATGACATCACACCCTGATTCAAGATACTGTCTGTGTATGTCCATGATCAGGTCGGGGTGTGAAAAATTTAACAGCTCAGGAATCTCCCCGGGGGTTATGCCGCTCTTTTGGATCATGGTGCCCATGGCCCCGTCCAAGATGATAAAATCCTGCTTTTCCAAAATATCCTTAAAATCCACAATGATTCTCCTTTAATCTAAATGAGCATCCTTCATACATATTGCAGGCATGGCACCCCATTCTTTTTCGTTCGATGGGATTTTTTGAAATCCCTATGATGGCCGTTATGGACTTCGTGGGGCTTAGCATGTAATTAGACAAAAGATATATTCCTGCTTTTTTTGGGGCATCAAGAAGGTTCAGTATATCCTTTTGGCAATAGATGGACAGATCTCCATAGCCGGGAGAGAACCTCCAGGTATAAAAAAAACCGTCCATCACCTCCCTTATGGCTTCCTCCGCGGCATCCGCCGCTTTTTCGGTAAGGGCGCTGGAAAAAGCATCCGCTATCACGGCCTTTGCCATATCCTCTGCCTGATACGCTCTGATCAGTCTGTCTATTCCGGAGCCAATGGTAGCGGCAAAGACCCCGGCATATGAGCATCCCTCTAAATGATCACTTATATCCCTGCCGTCAAGCAAAAGATTAGTGCCAAGGGTCAGGGGGTAAAAGGATGATATGGAAAATATATTAAAGGCATACCTGATATTCATGGCTTCATATACTTTTTTTTCACATTCATCCATGTAGGAAAGTGCCCTTTCACTAAGTTCTTCCCCATGATGGGACAGATATCTAAGGGCAGTATCCCGGATATTTTTGTCATATAATTCCATGCCTTTTATTTTAACATATTATGCCTTTTTTTTCTACTTCCATTTTTCAAACAGGTCGATCATCCATTCTTTTACATCCATTCCATAGACCTTGTTTAGGGCATCTGAGGAAAAGACCTCATCACTTTTTCCCCACAGGGCTTTTTTTCCATTATCCAAAAGAAGGGCCTTGTCGCTATATCTTCCGGCAAGGGTAAGGTCGTGGATCACGCAGATGGCGGCCCTTTCATTGACCTTTAGCCATTTTCTTAATGTGTCAAGAACCTGTTTTTGGTAGATCAGGTCAAGGTGGTTTGTGGGCTCATCAAGGACTAAGATTTCGGGGTCCTGGGCAAATACCTGACCCAGAAAGACCCTCTGTAGCTCTCCTCCCGAAAGGGAGAGTATAGATCTTTCAGACAGGGAGGCTATCCCCGAAAGCTCCATGGCAAGATCGGCCTTTTTTTTGATTTCTGACCTTCCTTCCTTATATGCATATCTCCCCATCTCTACCACCTCCCTTACCGAATAGGGGTATCCCACGGAGTGGATCTGTGAAAGGACGCCTATCCGCTTTGCCCTTTCTTTTGATGAAAAAGAAGAGAGGTTTTTTCCGTCCAGGTAAATGTTGCCTTTCGATGAAACGGTTCCAAGAAGGGTTCTTACGAAGGTGGTCTTTCCCGAACCGTTAGGGCCTATGAGGGCGAGGCATTCTCCTTCTTTCAGATCAAAGGATATGTCGGAGAGGATCTTTTTTTCCCCGTAATATGCGCTTAAGTTTTGAATGGATAATGACTTCAATATATTTTCCTTTAATGTAATTTCCGTTTACTATATATCGCAAGGAAGACTATCGTGCCCACAAAGGAGGTGATGGTTCCTATGGGAAGCTCTACCGGTGAAAACAATATTCTTGATAAAAGGTCGCACAATAAGGCAAAGATGGCTCCACCGAAAAGGCAGCAGGGCAAAAGCTTTTTGTGCGATGGCCCGGTAAGAAGCCTTATGATATGGGGGGTCACAAGCCCCACAAAACCTATGGGACCTGATATTGATACGCAAAGCCCCACGAGGAAAGAAGATGATATCATCACCAGAAGCCTTACCTTTTTTGTGTTTACCCCCACTGATACTGCAGTTTCCTCCCCTATGGAAAATGCGTCAAGCTCCCTTGCGAGATGAAGCAGCATAAAGCCGAAAATGCATAGCCCGGTGAATAATACCGCAACGTCCCCGTACCCTGTTCCCGAAAAAGACCCAAAGGTCCAAAAGGTTATGCTTTTTATTTTTTCGGGGAAAGCCGTGATAATGAGGGAGATGATGCTTGATATGAACATGGAAAAGACTATCCCCACCAGGATCACGGTGTTTGACGACAGGGTGTGATCGAGACGGTATGAGAGAAAGAGGATGCCAAAAAGGCAGGCAAAGGCAAAAAGACAAGAAAGGCTTCCCGTCTGCGAAATGGGCAAAAAGGGAAGTCTTATGCCAAAAGCTATGGCACAGACGGCACCAAGTGATGCCCCTGAAGATATCCCAAGGGTGGAGCCATCGGCAAGGGGGTTTTTTAATAATCCCTGCATACAGGCTCCGCTGAGGGAAAGGCAGGCTCCCGTAAGTCCTGCGCAAAGCACTCTTGGAATGCGCACACTTAAGATGATGGAAGACTTTGCCGCATTTTCCTGGGGGATGTGTCTTATCGCATTTGATATGATATAAAAAATGTCCTTCGGCGGTATGTAAACGCTCCCCACACAGATACAAAGAAGAAGTGCAAGGAGTAAAGACAGCGCCAAAAGGACATAGATTTTTTTCATGGAAAATATCTTCATGGGATATCAGTTGGTTCCATAGATGAATTCATACACGGCCTTAACCCCATCCGCAACACGCGGACCGGGCCTTGTCAGCTCCTCCGATGTGAGGGCGAGTACCTTAGCGTTTTTGACGGCGGATACATCCTCCCACCCCTCTCTGGAAAGGATTTCATCTACGGCATTATCTTCCGTGGAGGTCGTTACTATGTAGTCGGGGTTTTGTTCGATCACCTGCTCCTCAGATACCTCAGCCCAGCTTTCCACATCGGAAAATATGTTTTTGGCACCTAAAAGAGAGGCAGCCTCGTCCATGTAGGTACCGCTCCCTGCGGTCCAAAGGCCATATTCAAGGGGGCTTACCTCAAAGTAGATTTTTGGAGCTTCATCTGAATCTGAAAGTGCCTCTTTGGCCATGTCGGAATATTCGGAAATCTCATCCTGCATTTTAGATATTACGGAAGAAGCCTCTTCCTCATGACCCGTTGCCTTTCCTACTATTTCGATATCAGTGTAGATATCATCTATGGTACCGTTTTCAGAGACTATGACGGATATCCCCGCATCTTCAAGCTGTGAGATCTGGTCTTCGGTCTGGGCCATCGTGGACATAAAGACCACCTGTGGGTCAAGGGCTATGATCTCTTCCACATTGGTCTCATCCCCCGATGATACCACATCTATATCAAGGGCTTCTTCCGGATAGTCACAGTACTGTGTTCTTCCCACGATGATATCCCCGGCTCCAATGGCATAGAGAATCTCGCACTCTGAAGGGGAAAGTACCACGGCCCTTTCAAGGTCTGAGGGGACAGATACCTCCCTTCCTGTCATGTCGGTTACGGTTACGGAATCATCTGCTGCGTCGGAAGATGCGGCAGATGATGAAACGGGCGAGCCTGACGCATCTGCGCTTTCATTTACGGTGCTTTTTGGTTCATCAGACCCCCCACAGGCCGTAAGAAACAGTGAAAGTGTAAAAATCAGGGTGAAAAAAGATAAATTTTTTCTTAAAAGCATTTGTGTTCTCCTTTCATATGAAGGTTTTTTATAAACGAAGATATAACACAGTAATATACAGTACTTTTAAGAAAATGTCAACAAGGGTTCACTGATTTTTCACAACTTGACCATTTTTCCCCTGTCAGATTTAGGAAAAACAGACCGCAAATTTCTTTACAGTGACTAAAGAGAATGGTTGAAAAAATGTTCTATCAATGGTATAATAAAAGTAACGTTTGCACAATTGGGAAAGGAGTTCTTATGAACGAATATGTAATTTCATGCTGTTCATCTGCGGATCTTTCAAGGGAGTGGTTTGAAAAATTAAATGTTCCGGTCATCTGTTTCCACATAGAGCTTGACGGGGTGGACTATCCTGATGACATGGGCAGGAGCATATCCTATGAGGAGCTTTTCAGGAGGATGCAGGAGGGTGCGTCCACAAAAACCTCGCAGGTAGGGGTAGGAGAGTACATCGATTTTTTCAAGGGCTTTCTGGATGAAGGCAAGGATGTTTTGCATATCAGCCTGTCGTCAGGGATATCAGGCACATATAATTCCGCATGCCTCGCAAGGGACGAGCTTTTAAAAGACTATCCGGGCAGGAAGATACTGGTGGCAGATTCCCTCGCGGCATCGTCGGGATATGGGCTTTTGGTGGATACCGCCGCACAGAAAAAACAAGAGGGAATGGGGATAGATGAGCTTTATTCCTACATTGAGGAGAAAAAGAGGTTTCTGCATCACTGGTTTTTTTCCACGGATCTTACCTTTTATATAAGGGGAGGGAGGATATCAAAGACGGCCGGATTTTTCGGAAAGACCCTTAATATCTGTCCGCTTATGGATGTGGACAATGAGGGAAGGCTGATACCAAGGGAAAAGATAAGGGGAAAGAAAAGGGTCATTGAAAGGACCTTTGAAATAATGAGGCTGCATGCGGAAAACGGAAGGGATTATTCAAAAAAATGTTTTATCTGTCATTCGCTCTGCCATGATGAGGCAAGGACTCTTGCCAATCTGGTAGAAGGGTATTTCCACAAAATGGATGGCAGGGTCATCATCTTTCCGATAGGGGCTACCATAGGATGCCACACGGGTCCGGGTACCATATCCTTATTTTTCTGGGGGGATGAGAGGGTGTAGGAGATGATTTGATGGGTTATTGTGCTTGGGCTGATACCAACGAACGAAATAAAATTTATCATGATGGAGAGTGGGGAGTTCCGGTGCATGACGATAGAAAGATGTTTGAGCATTTGATGCTTGAGTGTATGCAATGCGGCCTGTCATGGGATCTTATGTTGAAGAAACGGGAGATTTTCCGATCCTGTTTTGACGGATTTGATTATGATAAGATAGCAGAATACGGAGAAGATGATATCCGGAGGATTCTTGAAACTGAGGGAATGATTAGATCTTTGCGAAAGGTGGCTGCGATTATCAATAACGCCGGGTGCTTCCGGAATATCCGTCAGGAGTTTGGAAGTTTTTGTGATTATATCTGGGCATATTCTGATAACAAGACGATCCTTTACAATGGACATAACAAAGCCGGCGGGAGGATTCCTGTCAGCAACGGACTGTCAAAGCGGATCAGTAAGGATCTTAAAAAACGGGGCTTCAAGTATGTAGGTGAAATCACAATATATTCGCATCTTCAGGCTTGCGGGATCATCAACGACCATGATGAGACCTGTGCATGTTTTGAACGGATAAACAGAATGCACCCTACGGTGAATAAGCGTAGGGATAGGGAAGTGATGAATGATTTATGAACTACCATACCGTAACGGATGAGCGAGATGATGAAATCCCAGCATAAGCTGGGATTTCATTTGATTAAAAGCAAAACCGCACATATTTAATAGTGCATATAAACGAAAAACCTTCGTCCAAATGTACAACTTATTATTCTACAGTTCCTAAACTTAATGATTATAAAGAAGAATGCAAATTGACAAGAAAGTGAGCAGATTAACAATGAAATGGTGTGACTTAATAAAACGATATTCTCTATTTATCGTTGGCTTATTTATAGCTTCTATGGGCGTAGCCTTTTCTACAAAAGCAGGTCTTGGAACTTCACCTGTTGCGTCAGTTCCGTATTCGGTTTCATTGGTGAGTTCGTTTCTATCCTTTGGAGGCTGGTTGAATCTCTTTAGCGTGATTCAGATTATTGTACAGGTAGCTGTGCAGAAGGGTAAATGCAACTATGTGGAGATAGCCATACAAACCTTGCTTGCATTTGTATATGGGTATCTGACAAACCTATCCGTGTGGTTGATCAGAGGACTTAATGTCACAGGATATCCTATGAGCTTTATAGCTATGCTGGCGGGCTGCGTGATTCTCTCATTTGGGATATGGATACAATTCAAGGGTGGTGTTGCCATGTTGCCGGGTGAAGCCATGAATAGAGCCATCAGCAAGGCATCAGGGAAGAAATATGAGAATATAAAGATATTATTTGATGTGCTTTACATTGTAGTGTCTGCACTTATATGTCTGATATTCCTTGGAAAGCTTGAAGGAGTACGAGAGGGCAGCATCATTGCGGCGATTGCAGTGGGGACTATTATCAAGGTATACAATAAGATTTTTGATGCCATAAAGAATAGGGTTAATACAAATAGACACAGGAGTGCGGATTGATGAATGATTCCGATAGGAAGCAAGTCTATGAGCTTTTGATTATGGAAATCATATGTGATGACAGAAAGAGAGCCGGATCCAAACGACAGGGAAATATGGAAGTCTGGACAGAGGAGACGGATGAATCGAAGCTTTCTGATAAGGACAGATTCCAAGGTGAGATCCTTATCTGTGTCGGATGAAGAATATGGCAAACTGGAGTAAAAGTTTTTTCTTCTAACACCTTGAATGATATGAGTTTTTCGGTTATAATAAGGGTGTTGATCGTCGCAGCGCTCGCTACGACTCATTCAGCCGCCTTGCATATGAACGAAAATCCTTCGTCCAAATGCACAACTTATTATTCTACAGTTCCTAAAGTTGTCGAAGATTATATCAATGCTATGGGTGTAGTTTGCCGCATCGAATCTGCCACGTGCCGACGTTGGGATCAGACCCCGTTGCATTGGAGGTATAAAGATGGGAATATATCTTAATCCGGGGAATGAAAATTTCAGAAGAATACTCTCGGCAGATATCTATGTCGATAAGACCATGATGATATCTGTAACGAATAGCTTTATAGACAAAGGAAATAATTATATTTGTATATCCAGGCCCCGCCGCTTCGGGAAGACCATAGCCGGAAACATGCTTTCGGCATACTACTCAAAGGGGTGTGATTCGAAGGAGATTTTTGATAAATTAAAGATATCCTCTCAAAATGAATATGAAGAAAAGCTTAATAAA
>CAJOPH010000044.1 GCA_905236805.1 uncultured Eubacterium sp.
ACTACCCGACGCCGGCCACAACAAGGAAGGATCTACCTCCCCTGACTTATCATACGCTCCGTCACCATCCAAATCAAGTATGGAATTCCCATCCGCGTCCAGTATATCAGAAAGCTCTATCCTAAACAAGCCATCCGCAAGGTCATAAGAAGTGGTACCGTTACTGTAGTAATCATATAAAGTAAACCTCGCCGAATACTGATACCCCAAAGAATCATATATCGTAAGGTTCATGATGAACCCGTCATTCCCGAGGGACTCTGTATTAGAGTCTATTATGCCTGAGGCCGTGGCAGCCTCTGTCGCCTCGGGGGGAGCTACCAATGTGGAAGCATTCATGGGCTGAAGGGCTGATACGGTGTTACGCACTATCTCCATCTCGCCTGTTTCGGAATTTTCCCTGGCCTGCCATCCCATGACATTGTATCCCGTGGATGACATGCAGAGGTTCCCGTTTCCGTCCACATAAAACGAACCGTCACGGGTAAAGTAATTGGAAGATCCGTTGGATACCACAAAGAAAGCCTCCCCGGAAATCTTAAGGTCCAAGGCATCGCCTGTGGACTCCGACGCGCCTTCCGAGGTGATGGATATCTTGGTGGCCGCGGTAGATACACCGAGACCTATCTGCTTGGCATTTATTCCGCCCGTGCCCGTGACCGTGTTGGTGCCTGAGGCCTTGCTCGTGGTTTGGTATAGAATATCGTTGAAAGTAACCCTTGATGATTTAAACCCTACTGTGTTTACGTTGGCGATGTTGTTACCTATAACATCCATCCTCGTCTGATGTGTCTTTAGTCCTGACACAGCAGAGTACATTGATCTCATCATAAGACATTTCCTCCTTAAGTCTTTTATTTGCGCAAAAAACTTCCGGAAGGAACCGCCCGCATCCCTTCTGTCGGTCGGGGATGTAATCTGCCTCCTTAGGGGAAAAACCCCCGGTAAAAGGTCCGGCTAATTTATCACGGCTCCGTCTATGTTCGTAAATGCGCTGTTTTTGGTATCTGTCTGATCCATGGCCGTAACCACGGTGCTGTTGGGGATATTTACTATGAAGGCCAGCTGGTCTATCATTATGAGGGACTCCCTTATCCCTTTGCTTTGTGCCATCAAAGCTCCGTCATTTAGCCGCATCACCTGGTCACCCGAGAGGTCTATGTTCCTATCTTCCAGTCTCATGGACGCATGCTTGGAGAATTTCAATCCTAAGCTTCCCTGCTCTTTTTGTAATAGGATATCATTGAACGAAGCACCTGAAATGCTGTTTTTGTCTGTTGCCTTATTCTTAGAGCCATTTGTTAGGAATTCTCCGGTGACCTGCTCTATTGATGTAAACCTGCTATCAATACTAGACATCAAATCACCTCTTCCTTATAAACGTAAATCCCGTAACCCCCGTAAATCCATTATTGGGAGTCACTGACCTCCTGAAGAAGTATCCGCGCTCTGCGAATCTCCCTCAGCATTATCATCACCTGTCCCATCGGTACCGGCTGTTCCATCGGTATCGGTGGTTCCACCGGTATTATCGGCAGATGAGGCGGCTTCCTTAATGGCAGATAGATTATTTTCGAGGTCAAGGAGCTTTTGGAGGTCATCCTGACTGATAAAAGTCTTTTGATAATCCGTAAGTGCATCATACTGGGCCCTTGCCGCTTCTATCTGCGCCTCATTTCCCAATATTACATTTTCAGGGGACGGAAGGGCGCTCATGGTATTGGTGAATGCCGCCGAGAGGTTCATCGCCACCAGGTAGTCGGAATTGACCACGCTGTCTATGTCATCGAGCGAATACATGTCCTCTCCCACGCTGATCTTTATCTCACCGTCCTCAAAGGTCACATAGTCTACCGTGCCATAGGTATATCCCGTGGACGTGGTGTCGTCTTTAACTATGACGCTCTTGCCCGCCAGGTCATACGCGGACTGTTTGGTGAAGATATCTCCCAATTCATCGAGCTTTTCCACCTGGGTAAAGGTAGCGTACTGGGACACCCACTCGGTATTGGATGTGGGCTCCAGGGGATCTTGGTACTGCATCTCTGCTACCAAAAGCTTTAGGAATGTATCGCTGTCTACCCCGTTTGAGGTGGCCGAAGAAGAGGTCTCTACCTTTTCACCATTGGACGTGCCCCCCGTGATGATACCGTTTTGTACAGATACGATACTGCTCATGCATTTTCCTCCTTAACGCCTATGCTGTCATATCCATGGTGTTGCCGTTTTCCCTCATCATGCGGGCTATGAGTTCTTCTTCTTCCGTCATAAGCCCCGAAAGGGAATCAAGCTCACCCCTTATGATATTTCTCCTGCCGGATTCCTGCTGCCTATCCTGCTGCTGTTTTCTGTTTTGTTCGTCGCGGAATCTCTCCTCAAGGTTCCTGTCATACCCGTGCTCTTCCACGGTGACTTCCACCGCCCCTACCTTGTAGCCCGAGGATGAAAGGGACTCCCTCAAGGATGTCATCTGACTTTCCAAAGCCTGCCTTACAGCCTCGCTTTCGGCATAGATATGGGCGTTTACTTCATTGGCCCTGGTGGTGACAGAGATGATGAGCCTCCCAAGATTTTCGGGATTAAGCTGAAGCTGCATGGTAGACTCTTCCTCGCCAAGCTGCACGAAGATCTGCTCACTTACCTGGGATATGATGGACTGGGCAGTCTGTACATCCACGTAGGTAGGCGTGTAAGTGGTCGTTGTAACTGTCTGTGTATTTATTTCAACGGTCTGCGTCACCTGCTGGCTGATGCCTGACCCCTCTACCGTGAAGGCAGAATGCGAAACTTCTTCGGAATCATTGTCAACCGTTACCACCTTTTGCCCGCCGGATGAGCCTGAAGATGTATCCAATGAACCATCTTCATCGGAAGATCCTCCTAAATCCGCCCTGTCATCCCCATTCATTACGGGTGCTTCTTCATCTGCGGATGAAACTGCCTGTTCCCGGATATCTAAATCTCCGTCAAGTACGGGCTTTTCGGTATCCATGGGGCTATTGGCATTTACTCCTATGACAGAATTGATATTGTCTTGCTGCGCGTTAAAACCTTGCTCGTTTGGTATGTCTCCTTCCGAAACAGGCTGTGACCCAATCACGTCTTCCTGCTGATAAGGCGAAATATCTTCCAAAGGCTCCCCGGATACCACGGACGCATCATCTTCCGCGGAAAGGCCTGTAAAGTTCACCGCTTCATCAGGCGCGGCCGTATCCGATGAAGGAACGTTCCCATTTTCAAAAATCCCTTCACCAAGGTCAACGGCGCCTTCTTCCGTAAGACCTTCAGGCAAAACGCCCTGTTCCGTCATGCCGTCAAAGATTCCTTCCTCAAAG